>CAIVND010000039.1 GCA_903907185.1 uncultured Acidimicrobiaceae bacterium | reverse complement strand
GGCGCTTCGCAAGCTGACCGGCACGTTGAGTCGTTCATCGACGATTGCGCTTTTCATCAACCAATTGAGAGAAAAGATTGGCGTTATCTACGGTTCACCTGAGGTGACACCTGGCGGACGTGCATTGAAGTTCTACTCTTCAATTCGGCTGGATATCCGGCGTGTTGAGCAGATCAAAGACGGTATCGAAATTGTCGGTAACCGCACCCGTGTGAAGGTTGTAAAGAACAAGTGCGCACCTCCGTTCAAGGTCGCCGAGTTCGACATTATGTATGGGACGGGTATCAGTCGCGAAGGCTCCATCCTTGATGTCGCGGTGGATCTTGCAATCGTTAAAAAATCCGGGGCCTGGTATACCTACGAGGGTGAGCAGCTTGGACAGGGTCGAGAGAATGCAAAGCAGTTTTTGCGGGACAACCCTGAGCTTGTCGTAGAAATTGATGAGCGTATCCGTCAATCAACGATGGTTACACCCGATGATGTTCCACTTGGAATGGGTGAGGGTGACAACGACCCGATCGAATTGAGCGAAGAGATCGCTGCGGTTAACTAGAGCTGGCCATGCGATCTAGCGAAGTGCCGACAACACTTTGTTAGATCGCAAATGCCTGCGCCCTCGATCAAACTTCACTACTGAGCAATAGTGGTGTGCTTGTACTCGTTGATCTCGGGATGACTAGCGAGGAGCGCAAGTACCTGATCGATGGTCTGCGTTGCAAGGACTCCGTTGCCTTCGGGACGTGTCATGATCCGCACAAAGACGGCTTGGTCGCCAGAGATAAAGGTTGGAACGCCAAACGCTGCATGATCAACCACAGAAGTTTCATGCTCAGTTCGGAGCGACACAAGTGGCCATCCCTCCTCGATCTCATGGAAGACAGCATCGGCGTCTACCCCAGCACGGGTGAGTGCCTCACGCACTACAGACTCATCTCGGAGATCTTTGCCGTCATCATGACGGATAGCGAAGAGTGAGAGGTGGGCCTCAAGGAACTGGTCGGGGAATCGATCGCGTACGGTAATTCCAGCAGCGACGGCGATGAGTTCTGCGTGACGTTTGGGATCCGCAAAGGCCGATACCCCTCCCTCTTCAACGTGCGCCTCGGTCAATGAAAACCCTTTGAAGGAGACGTCATAGGGAGCTCCATTTCTAAGCGCGGTGACAAGGTGCTCGTTTGCATTTCGCGCGAAGGGACAGCGATAGTCAAAGTTGATTGAAAAAGTTTGAGTCATAGCCTTAATGTATCGTCCGAATAGGTACGTGCTATCAAATTTGGGGTGATTGCGGCGAGCCCGGCGTCTCTTTGGCGATTCATCATCGCCTACTAACATCGACATGTGATCACCGTTGTTCGTGCAAGCACACGCGATGTAACCGCGTTATGTACCCAACTTGCCCTTGCATTTTGTGAGGATCCAGTCGCGATTTGGCTATTTCCTAATAGGGAAAAGCGGATCCGCCAGCTGGAGACATTCTTCGATATTCAGGTGCGTCACGGTTACCTGCCGCGCGGCTGGATTGCGACCAGCGATGACCACCTTGGGTGTGCAATGTGGATCTCATCCTGGGCCCAGCCTCTTAGCCTCTATCACCGAATAAATCACCTGAGGATCTTTCTCTTGATGGGGTCGCAATCTTCCAAAGCACGACAACTCACACGAACTCTTGCGCTTGCACATCCTCGCGAGCCACATCTCTATCTCGGGACTATTGGTACTGGACCCGCATTTCAGGGACATGGCTATGCCTCAGCGCTACTGTGTGAGCTTACGAGGCAGGCTGATGAGCGGTCCGTCGGTGTCTATCTCGAATGTTCAACTGAGAAGAATGTTGGCTTCTATGAGCGGCGTGGATTCTCGGTAAGAGACAAGATCGAGATTCCCTTCGATGGTCCACCGCTGTGGCTAATGTGGCGCGCTTCCTTCGCCGAGAGGCGCTAAACCACCGTAGGTTTTATTCTTCCAATTGACTCTTCGGTGATGACCGAACGCACTCCATGCGGAGTTCTTTCGCCGGCAAGGATGATGTCGTAGAGGATGTCAAGTACCGCGCGGACAGGAGCACCGGGCATGCCTCGACGACGTTGAGCGACGCCAACAAGCCGAGGAGTTAAACCCTCTACGGGAACCTGGGCCCATCTCGAGTCCGAACGTTCCGAAAGTGCACCTGAGGGAAGGATCGCATATCCAGCTCCCTCGAAGGTCAGCGAGGAGATAAGCCGGATGCTGTCTGTCTCTGCATGGGGCTCGAGCATAAAACCGAGGGACTTGGTGATGGCATCGAGTTCGTCGCGATATGAAGTTCCCCGTGTAGGCAGAAGTAGGGGAAGGTTGCGAAGATCACGGAGCGATACAAGTTCTTGGCTGGCGAGGGGATGCGTGCGCGGAATGACCAGCACCAGGTCTTCTTCGAAGAGGGGGAAGGTGCGCACCTCCGTCCCTGAAGCAGGAAGTCCGAGAACACCGAGATCCACCTGGCCAGATGCCAACTGTGAGTCGAGTCCAATCGTTGAAGCCTCGACAAAGACCAGATGGAGGAGCGGATGGCGACGGGGGGCAATATCGATGAGCTGCGGCACGAGCCAGCGAGCTGCAGTTCCAATAACTCCGAGCCGAACGGTGCCAACGACCTGCGTGGTAAGGGCAGTCACATCAGAGCTCATCGCATCGAGCTCGGAGATCACCCGCCGGGCCCGTTCAACCACGAGAATGCCCGCCTCGGTGAGTTCATTTGTAGAGCGATCTACCAGGGG
>CAIVND010000038.1 GCA_903907185.1 uncultured Acidimicrobiaceae bacterium | reverse complement strand
CAAGTACGCGCGCCGTCGTAAGGATGACGCCGTAGGCAAGTGCCCATCTGATCGAGGGGAGCGTGATCCGCCAAAATGTCGTCCATGGTCCAGCACCCAGCGTCTCCGCCGCCTGTTCTTGGTCGGTGCCAAGCTCGATCAACATCGGTTGCACCTCACGAACGACGTAGGGGAGTGAGACAAATGCGGACGCCAGGACAATTCCGGGTACCGAAAAGAGGATGTGAATGCCATGGCTCGCCAAGAAGGGACCGACCAGTCCAGAGGTTCCGGAATAGCACAGCACGAGAGCGAGGCCCACTACTACGGGTGAAAGTGAGAGCGGAAGATCGATGAGTGCCTCACACAACGATGCACCGGGAAAACGGTGACGAGCAAGGATGAGTGCAGCGGCGATCCCAAAGGCCGTGTTTAAAGCGACAGCGCAGACGGCCACTTCAAGTGTCAGCACCAGTGCATGGACCGCTGCGGGGGTCGTCACCTGAGTCCAAAACGCACCAAATCCTGAATCGAGAGCACGCCAGAAGACAGAACCGACGGGAAGCGCAACGAGCAGTCCAGCGTAAAAGATGGCGACACCGCGTAGGAGCCAACGCATCAACGGTCACCCTCTTTCAAGACGAAGCGCCGGCGAAAGAAGGAGAAGATACTGAGAATCAAAAGGGTGATCACCACAAGTGCCAGCGAGGTAGCGGCCGCAGCAGGCAGATCATCACTCGAGATCAGGCCGAAGATTCTCACCGAGGCAACCTCGGTTTTGAAGGGCACGCTCCCCGAGATAAGCGATACGGATCCATATTCGCCAATAGCTCGTGCAAAGGCAAGTCCGGCACCGGTGAGCAGAGCTGGCGTGAGGCTGGGGAGAATAATTCTTCGAAAGATGGTCCAACGTGAAGCACCGAGTGAGGCCGCTGCCTCCTCTACTTCGGGATCGAGCTCCTCCAGCACCGGCTGAACGCTACGCACGGCAAACGGCAACGTGACGAACGAGAGTGCAAGGATCAGTGACCAACGACTGAAGGCGACGTTGATATGAAAGGGGCTAGATGGCCCATACAGGCTCAGCAGCGTGACGCCCGCAACGATGGTTGGAAGTGCAAAGGGGAGATCGACCACCGCCGAGATGATCCGGTTGAGAACGAACTTGTCGCGAACCAGTTGCCATGCCACGATCGTTCCGAGAAGCGAGTTAATCACCACCACGATGAGCGAGCACACGAGAGCCAGACGTATTGATGCCACCGTCTGGTGGTTGGTGACCTCTCGCCAAAGCTGTGAAAACCCGCCTGTGAATGCGTTCGATAAGAGCGTTGCCAAGGGCAAAAGTACAAGCACTGATAGGTAGATCGAGGCCATGCCCGGGCCGGGAACACGTCGCAAGAACGTGTGCCTGACCCGGGCATCTTTTGATGCCAGCTGCTCTTCTGCGAGCAAGTTTTGACTCCAATTGTCAGCGAGAAACATCTAATTTAGCTGGTTGCCTGTCCGAGTTGTGATTCGATCTGGGTCACAATACCGGGTGAACTCGTCGATGTTGAGAAGAACT
>CAIVND010000037.1 GCA_903907185.1 uncultured Acidimicrobiaceae bacterium | reverse complement strand
TGTTCAGGTGAGTTTTGATCCCTATCAGCAGGCCGACCAGATACGTAAGCAGGGTGGCTACATTCCGGGTATCCGTCCAGGAGCGCCGACGCAGAAGTATCTCTCGGCAATTTTGAATCGAATTACGCTTCCGGGTGCATGTTTCTTGGCCGCAGTTGCATTGGTGCCATCGCTCATCCTTGCTGCTTGGCATATCACCTCGATTCCGTTCTTTGGCACGACCCTTCTCATCAGTGTTGGCGTTGCGCTCGAGACGAACAAGCAGATTGACTCGCAGCTGACGATGCGCAACTACGAGGGCTTCCTGACACAGTGATGCGTGGCCTTCGTCTTTTGATCATCGGGAAACAGGGATCTGGCAAAGGAACGCTGTGTGCCAAATTTGCCCTTCGTTTTGCTATCCCGCACATCTCAACTGGTGAGGTTTTTCGTGCTGGGGTGGCAAACAAGACAGAACTTGGCCTTCGGACAAAGGCATTCATGGATGCGGGAGAGCTCGTTCCAGATGATCTCGTGATGGAGATTGTGAACGAGTTTTTCAACCGTGATGATCTCCGTTCACGAGGATTTCTTTTTGATGGATTTCCTCGAACGGTAAATCAAGCTGATCTACTCGACCGCCTGCTTGAACCCGAGGGGGTCGACGCAGTTATCAACCTCGACGTGGCGACCGAGATCGTGATTGAGCGGCTCTCTTTTCGTCGGATCTGTTCTGATCCGAACTGTGGAGCGATCTATTCACTCACCTCACCACCAAAGGTGAAATGGGTGTGTGATCGGTGTGGCAGCCCAGTTGTGCAGCGCGATGATGACCGCGAAGAGATGATTCTCAAGCGTCTCAGCGACTACGAAAAGATGACGGCTCCGCTGCTGTCTCGTTACGATCGCTTGGGAAAGCTCATCACGGTTGACGCCTCTTGCTCGCCAGAGGAGGTCTTTGCGGATGCGCTTGAAGAGCTAGCTGGCCGGGCGTTGATGCAGGCCGGTGGAGCGGGCTCCCGGTGATCCGTAACAAAGAAGAGATCGCGAAGATGCGCAAGGCCGGAAAGGTCGTCGCAGAGATTATTGAAAAGACCCGCGCTGCTGTGCGACCAGGGATCACAACGCTCGATCTCGACGCCGTCGCTCGCCAGGTCATCCACGAGCGATCTGCAAGGTCCAATTTCCTCAACTATCACGGATTTCCGGCGACCATCTGCACCTCGCCGAATGACATGATCGTTCACGGTATTCCCAGTAGCGGGTGCGTCCTCTCCGAGGGCGACATCATCTCGATCGACTGCGGGGCAATCATCGAGGGCTATCACGGTGACGCTGCCTACACCGTTGGGGTGGGGGAGATCTCCAAGGCTGCTCAGCGCCTCATCGAGGTGACCGAGGCCTCCCTGTGGGCCGGGATTGAGGTCATGCGCGAGGGGAACCGTCTCCATGAGATCGGTCGTGAGGTGCAGAAAGTGGCCGAGGCGGCTGGATATTCCGTGGTCCGAAAGTATGTAGGACATGCCATTGGAACGGCAATGCACGAGGAACCCCAGGTCCCAAACTATTGGCCAGGTACTCCCGGGCCAAAGCTCAAGGTTGGCAATGTGTATGCGCTCGAGCCCATGGTGAACGTGGGCACGCCCGACACCATCGAGCTCGATGATGGTTGGAGCGTCATGACCGCTGACGGCCAGCTAAGTGCCCACTTTGAGCACTCCATAGCGATTACCGAGGATGGACCGGAGGTACTGACCCGCCCGTGACGTCACCCCCGGGGAGCTGGTAGGCTAGACCCTCGCCTCGGATGCGACCGGGTTTACCCTGTCACCTCTTGGTGCCTTTGGTGTCGAAGACGCCCTATGGCCCGCGGTGGATACATCCGTAGGAACAAGTTGCAAAATGTAGGTGAATCGGCATGCTGCCGGTTCATGAACTGAAGAGAACGAGGAGAACGACCTGACGAAGCCGAAGGAAGACGCGATTGTGTTGGAAGGCACCGTCGTCGAGCCACTGCCGAACGCAATGTTTCGAGTAGAGCTCGAGAACGGACATAAGGTCCTTGCTCATAGTTCAGGCAAGATGCGCATGCACCGTATCCGCATTCTGCCTGGCGACAAGGTCCAAGTTGAGATAACGCCTTACGACCTGTCTCGGGGACGCATTACCTATCGGTACAAGTAAGTCGTTTGGAAGGTGTTTCAGAAGATGACAGCGAGACAAGGTTTCGCAGGTAGCTGCGGAGAGGGACGGTTGTGAAGGTTCATCCAAGTGTGAAGACGATGTGCGAGAAGTGCAAGGTCATCCGCCGACATGGCGTCGTGATGGTCATCTGCGAGAACCCTCGTCACAAACAAAGGCAGGGTTAATTTATGGCACGTATTTCTGGCGTTGACATTCCACGCGAAAAGCGTCTTGAGATCGCCCTTACCTACATCTATGGCATTGGACTCTCGACGGCCCAGAAGATCTGCGGCGAGGCCGAGGTCAATGTCGATACTCGTGTTCGTGATCTGACTGAGGAGGAGGTTGCTCGCCTCCGTACCTATATCGATGCCAACTTAAAGGTCGAAGGTGATCTCCGCCGGGACGTAGCGCAGGACATTAAGCGCAAGATGGAGATCGGCTCCTACCAAGGAATTCGGCACCGTCGTGGCCTTCCAGTTCATGGCCAGCGAACACACACCAACGCTCGAACCCGTAAGGGACCCAAGAAGACTGTTGCTGGAAAGAAGAAGGTCAAGAAGTAATGGCGAAGACCACGAAGCCTGGGGGGCGTCGACCAAGACGTCGCGAGCGCAAGAACGTCACGACTGGCGTTGCACACATCAAGAGTTCATTCAATAACACCATCGTCTCGATCACCGATACTGAGGGAAATGTTCTTGCTTGGGCATCGTCTGGGAATGTTGGATTCAAGGGATCTCGCAAGTCCACGCCCTTTGCTGCGCAGATGGCAGCCG
>CAIVND010000036.1 GCA_903907185.1 uncultured Acidimicrobiaceae bacterium | reverse complement strand
GTTCAGGTGATTGTCTATACCGGCGCCGTTGTTGTCCTCTTTCTCTTTGTCATCATGCTTTTGGGCGTCGATCGCAAAGAGGTGGTCTTTGCCGAGACCTTCAAAGGTCAGCAACTTTATGCAGGATTTGTTGGGCTTTGCGTGGCCGCTGAGGTAATTTTTCTGGGATCACGCACATGGGTAACGGGTGCACACTCAGTTGCAGGTGCAGTTGTAGGTCAGGGAGCCAATGTAAATGTGATTGGCGACGCGCTTTTTACCACTTACCTGCTCCCTTTTGAGGTGACCTCTGCACTGCTTGTTGTTGCTGTCGTAGCGGCTGTCGTTCTTAACCGACGCCAAGAAGCGCCAACGTCTGAAGATGAGCATGAGCACGAGAGTGTTAGTTCATGACGATCAATGCCTCTTGGTACCTGACACTTGCAGCCGTACTCTTCACGATCGGTGCGGTTGGCTTTTTAGTGCGGCGCAACATCTTGGTGATGTTCATGTGTATTGAACTCATGCTCAATGCAGCAAATCTCACTTTCGTGAGTTTCTCTCGTTCGCTCAATGACATCGGTGGTCAGATCTCCGTATTCTTTGTTCTTGTTGTGGCCGCAGCTGAAGTGGTCGTTGGGCTGGCCATCATCGTTGCTATCTACCGTCGCCGTCTAGGCGCTACCGCTGATGACCAGCACTTGCTGAAGGGTTAATGCGATAACCGTGATTCAACTGGCGTACCTCATTCCACTCTTTCCACTCGTTGGTTTCCTCATCCTCGCTCTCTTCGGACGAAAGATCGGAAATCCCCGAGCTGGATGGCTCGCGACGCTGATGGTGTTCGCGAGTTTCATTGTCACGATGATTGTGTTTGCTCAGGTAGCAGGGCAACCTGCAGGCGGGCGACTTCATGTCGAGAACTGGTTTACATGGTTGAGTTTTGGTTCCGTGAGCATTGATGCCGGCATTCAGATCGATCCGCTCTCGCTTACCATGGCCTCTTTTGTCACGGGTATTAGTTCGTTGATCCATCTGTATTCCATTGGCTATATGGAACATGATGAGGGCTTCTCAAAGTTCTTCGTCTATCTAAATCTCTTCGTCTTTTCCATGCTTATGCTCGTGCTGGGCGAGAATCTTTTGATTACCTTCCTTGGCTGGGAGGGAGTCGGTGTTTGCTCGTACTTCTTGATCTCGTTTTGGTTCACTCGGGATTCGGCTGCGACGGCTGGCAAGAAGGCCATGATCTACAACCGTGTTGGTGATGCTGGGTTTCTCGTAGCGCTCTTTCTGCTCATCGAACGCACCCACAGCCTGACCTATACCGTTATTTTCTCTCGCCTATCAACGCTCTCGAAGGGCGATCTCATCGCTATCTCGCTTCTGCTCTTTGTGGGTGCTGCGGGTAAGTCAGCGCAGCTTCCCTTCTTCCCCTGGCTAGCTGATGCAATGGAGGGCCCGACGCCAGTGTCCGCACTGATCCATGCCGCGACAATGGTGACAGCGGGCGTCTACCTCATGTGCCGGGTCAACCCAATCTTGCACCTGGCTCCAGATGCTGGACATGTCATTGCTTGGATCGGAGTGGCTACAGCGTTTATCGCTGCAACCATCGGGTGTGCGCAGACCGATATCAAGAAGGTTTTGGCATATTCGACCGTCTCTCAGCTTGGCTACATGTTTCTTGCCGTTGGTTGTGGTGCCTACGATGCCGCGATCTTTTTAATGTTGACTCATGCTTTTTATAAGGCGCTTCTCTTCCTCGGGTCGGGTTCTGTTATCCATGCGATGGACGATGAACAGGACATCAAGAAGATGGGTGCGCTTCGTAAGGTCATGCCACTTACCTCGCTCACATTTTTTGTTGGGTGGTTATCTATCGCCGGCGTGCCACCATTTTCAGGATTTTGGGCGAAGGGTGATGTGCTCTCAAACGCATGGGTGGTCAGCCCTGCTCTTTGGGTCGTGGCCGCTTTCACAGCGATCCTGACCGCTTACTACATGGGACGCCAGTATCTGCTTGTGTTTCTGGGGGATCGTCGATGGTCGAGCGATGGAGAGAGCGCACTTCATCCACACGACGCGACATGGAAGATGAGTGCTCCGCTAATTGTCCTCGCGATATTTGCGGCCTTTGGTGGGCTGCTGAACCTTCCCTTTGGCTCTCATGTGAATTTCCTTGAGACCTGGCTGAACCCTGTCGTTGGACATAGCCTCCTCCGGAATACCGATTCAGCTCTGCAGCTTTGGATCTTTGGCATCGCAGATGCAGTATTCGCAGTAGTGGGTGCACTGATAGCGGTCTCGCTGTGGCGCGACGCGGTGAATCGACCACGTCTTGAACCGCGCTTTCTTACCATGGCTTGGTTTATCGATGCCTCAATCGATCGACTCGTTGCGCGCCCTTCGATCGCGCTCGCGGCGTTGAGTTCGACGGTGATCGAAAGCGAGGTACTTGATGGTGCGGTGAATGGGGTCGCTGGAGCCTTCAAGGTGAGTTCGTCGCGGCTGCGACGGATGCAGACGGGCTATGTGCGCACTTACGCTCTAATGATTGTCGTTGGACTCGTGCTTATCGTGAGTTACTTCTTAATTCGGTCGGGGCTGTGATGTTCGAAGTAGTCAATTCATTCCACGGGCTTGTGCTAAATGGAACGACCTCACAGACGTCATTTCCTTATCTCACCACCTTAATCCTCGTCCCGGTTTTCACTGCATTGATGGTGTTGGCCATTCCACAGGATGCTCAACGACTCATCCGAGCCATTGCACTAACTGGATCGGTCGCGACACTCGGAATCAGTGCGGCAGTGATCGATCAATTTGTGACGTCTACCGGGGGAGATCAACTGGTTTCAACGCATCAGTGGGCGCCAGCTCTCGGAATATCTTGGAGTATCGGTGTCGATGGCATCTCACTCTTCCTCGTTGCGATGACAGCGCTCCTCTTTCCACTCGCGCTCTATGGGACGACGCCGAAGCGCAATACGGGGTCTCCAAATCGAAATACGAAGGGCTTTTTCGCCTGGATGCTTATCCTTGAGACCGGGTGTATTGGAAGCTTTCTCTCTCTTGATCTCATGCTCTTTTTCCTCTTTTTTGAGCTGACGCTCATTCCGATCTACTTCTTGATCTCGGGCTGGGGTCATTCCGGTCGCAACCGTGCAGCGATGAAGTTCTTTATCTACACCTTTGCGGGCTCGGCCACGTTGCTTGTGGGAGCAATCGCGCTCGCGTTTATCCACCAGAGTGAGACGGGGACCTTGACCTTTGATATTCGAGCGCTCGGTGAAACGCACCTCAGCGGTGTTGAAGGAGTCCTCCTCTTTTTGGCGTTCACCTTTGCCTTTGCGGTCAAGGCGCCAATCTGGCCATTTCATACCTGGTCACCTGATGCCTACGCCGAAGGCCCAGCGTCGAGCTCCATCATCCTGGGTGGAGTCATGGCGAAGTTGGGAACCTATGGAATTGTGCGGTTTGATCTCGGGCTATTCCCGCACGCGTCGATCATGCTCGCGCCAATCTTTTTGACACTTGGCGTAGTGGGCATCATCTACGGAAGTTTCGTTGCCGCCAAGCAACGAGATCTGAAACGTCTGGTTGCCTTCTCGTCCCTCTCTCATATGGGATTCATTGTTATTGGTGCATTTGCTCTGACCGGAGAGTCCATCAGTGGTGCCGTCATCCAGATGGCGAATCACGGCCTCTACACTGCGGCCCTCTTCCTTTTGATAGCGATGATCTACCGGCGTCGTCGAAGTTTTGATGTTGCGAAGATGAAAGGCCTTCAAAGTCAGGCGCCAGTTTTGGCAGCGATCTTTACCATTGTGATGCTTGCCTCGATCGGTGTTCCCGGACTTAATGGGTTTATCGGGGAATTCCTTATCCTCGTAGGAACATTCTCTGCACACCGTTGGTGGGCGGTCGTTGCCATGCTTGGTGTCATCGGCTCCGCGGTCTACATGTTGTGGGCATATCAGCAGGTCTTCCATGGCAAGCCGGAGATGGCCGCTGGGGAGAAAGACTTCAGTGATATCAACGTTCGAGAGCGACTCGTTTTGGTCCCACTTGTGCTCTTGATTGTGGCTCTTGGTGTCTTTCCAAAGCCAGTGCTGGATCGAATTGAGCCCTCAGTGAATGCGCTCGTGGCGCACGTCCAAGTGGTTGATCATGGGTCAGTAATACATCAGCAGGCGCTGCGGTCAGCGGCCGGGAAGTGATCGGAATGCTCAGCGTAATTACCCTACCGACGATCAACTACACGGCCATTCTCCCCGAACTCATCTTGCTTGGCGGAATGCTCGTTCTGCTCGCGTTGGTCTCAGTCATCCCTAAGGACTTCGCCTCAACTACTTACGCGAGTCTCACCCAGTGCATTGGTACTGCGTCGCTGGTCTCTTCGCTCATCTTGTGGCATGACGTTGCACGCAATGGAGCATTTCAAGCGGTCGCGCAAATTGTCAATGTCGATGGCTTCTCGGTCTTCATCATGGTGCTTGTTTCATCGATTTTGGTCGTGGCACCAGCCTTCGCTGTTGACTACCTCAAAGATGAGAAGATCGCCGGCGTTGAGTACTACATCCTCGCTCTTGTGAGTGGCGCAGGAGCGATTTTGATGGGCGCTTCCAATGATCTGATCTTGATCTTTCTGGCACTCGAGATTCTTTCAATTCCTCTCTACGTCATCGCTGGGCTGAACTATCGAAGAGAGGCTTCAGGAGAGGCGGCAATTAAGTACTTCCTTCTCGGTGCGTTCTCCTCTGCGATATTCCTTTATGGGATCGCGCTGGTTTATGGCGCGACGGGATCAACGAATCTTGCCTCCATCTCTGCCTTCCTCGCTCGCAATAACATCGTGACCCCAGGTACCCTCTACGCCGGCGCGGCGCTGATGCTCGTGGGATTTGCATTCAAGATCGCGGCCATTCCCTTCCACATGTGGAGCCCCGATGTTTATGAGGGTTCTCCCGATGGCGTGGTTGGTTTCATGGCGGCAATCGCCAAAGTCGGCGGCTTCGCAGCATTTCTTCGTGTGTTTGTCAGCGCACTTCCAACGATCTCAAGTATCTGGGAGCCGGTTGTTTGGGTGCTCGCGGTACTCAGTCTGGTCATCGGTGCGATCGTTGCGTTAAGTCAACAGAACATCAAGCGTCTCTTTGCGTACTCCTCGATCAATCACGCCGGCTTTATCCTGCTCGGACTTGTCGCAATGAGTTCTCGTGGCATAGCAAGTTCCCTTTACTACCTGTTTGCATACAGCTTCGTTGTTCTCGGAAGCTTCGGCGTTATCGCAGTCGTGGCGAAAACCCATTCGGGGAGTGCGGACATTAACTCTTTTCGAGGATTGGGCCGTCGCTCACCAGTGCTTGCAGTAATTTTTGCCATCTTCCTGCTCGCCCAAGCAGGTGCCCCCTTCACGACTGGATTTCTTGCGAAGTTTTATGTTGTCAGCGCCGTGATTGAGACTCATTCCTATGCCATCGCGGTGATCGCGATGCTGAGCGCTGCAGTTGGAGTGGCCTTCTACCTTCGAGGAGTTCTGGTGATGTTCTCCGGCCTCGAAAGCTCAGATTCGATCGGTAGTCCTGTAGAGAATCCGATCCCGATGTCTCGTTGGATTTGGAGCGCCCTGACAACCTGTGTCTTGGTTACCGTCGTCTTTGGTGTGTGGCCGTCGCCACTTTTGGACTTCGCGAAATCAGCGTCGCTGCTCTTTCGCTAGTAACTAGTCGCGAAAGTTGTCGAACTGGAGCGGAATGCCAAGGTCATCTGCCTTGAGTGCGGTGATCACTCCTTGAAGGTCATCGCGTTTCTTGCCATTGACCCGGATCTGCTCGCCCTGTACCTGTGAGGTAATGCCCTTCAGGGAGAGGTCTTTGATTGCCTTGTTGATCTTCTTGGCGTTCTCCTGATCGATGCCTGCTTTGAGCTCGACCGTCTGGCGCAGTGCCCCGCGCGACGCCTCCTCAGCCTTCTTGTAGGAGATGGACTTCAGCGAGACCTCGCGGCGAACCAGCTTCTCCTCAAGAACTTGGACCAGTGCACGTAGACGATCCTCGGTGGGCGCGTTGAGCTCGATCTGGTTCTCCTTCTCTTTGAGCTCAACCGAGGCATCGGTGCCCTTGAAGTCAAAGCGGGTGGCGACCTCTCGAGCGGCCTGGTCGACGGCGTTGCGAACCTCTTGCATGTCGACCTCTGAGGAGATATCAAAACTTGGCATGGTATCTAGAGTAGCCGTGCTGTTGTTTCTGCACGCGATACACGGAGCCAATCATGAGGTTGAGCTGGTCTGTTCGATAACCTGATGCTGATCTTGTATCGTTTCAGGCCTGAGGGCTGGTACCCAAGCGGCCAACGGGAGCAGACTGTAAATCTGCCGGCAGCGCCTTCGTAGGTTCGAATCCTACCCGGCCCACTCTGAACACCCTCGGGTGTGAGCATCCCGCAGGTCGCGGATCAATGACCTGCGGGATGCTGTATTCGTTTTACTAAGTAGTACATAAACCGGTCGAAACTGACGATCTCATTGACCGAAGTTGCCCGTCGTTACTCCAGTACACTTTGCCGGTGCCCAACGGACGCGACCCGATCGACCGGCGTATTAGCCATCTGGTCAGCACAGCTTCGGCAACGGTCGTTGAGCGGGTCCATCCAGCGACCGAATTTTTTCACCTGAAGGTGGCGTCAGCTCTTGCTCGCCTGAACCGTGATGATGGAGCCTCAGAGGTCTACCAGCCCGGCTCGCGCCAGATTGGAAAAGCTCTTGTCCGCCCGATGTTGCTGGGTTTTCTCGCATCCTGTGCAATCTTGGCTGGAGCAAGTCAGCCGAACTCTCCCTTTACCCTGAAGAGTGTTCCTGGGGCATGGTGGTTTGGAATCCCGATTCCAGCGGTCTCGGGCATCGCTCCGAAACCAGGACAGGGACTCTTTCTCGGCGTGGTCGCGGTCTACGCAGGCATTTTGTTGATGTTGCGGGCATGGTACGACGTCGTTGTCCTCTGCCTCCGACTTAGGAATATTCCAATCGCAAAGCTTGTACCGGTCTTTGTCGCATGGGTTTTGCCACTTCTCATCGTCGCGCCGCTGTTTAGTCGCGACGCCTACAGCTACATTGCCCAAGGTGAACTGATGGCTCATCACCTCAATCCCTATCTCTATGGGCCAAAGGTGCTTGGCGTCTCGACACAGTTCACCCGGCTCACCGATCCACTGTGGCAGCAGGTCACCTCTCCCTACGGACCAATGTTTCTCACGCTGGCGGGTTGGGTCGTTCGCCTCTCGGGCACAAGCCCGCTTGTCGCAATCGAGGGGATGCGCGCCCTCGCGCTATTTGGCACCCTCCTCTTCGCCTTCAGCGTGCCGGTGATCGCTCGGTCATTTCATCGTGATGGCGCGACAGCCTTTGCCCTTGCAGCTCTTAACCCGCTCATCCTCCTGCACTTAGTTGCAGGAGCGCACAACGATGCCCTCATGCTTGGTCTTCTTGCTTTTGGCTATGCACTTCACCGCCGTGGATACCACGTGCTCGGCATCTTGTTCTGTGCGTTCGCGGCGTCGGTGAAGGTACCCGCAATCTTGGGAGCGATCTACATCGGTTGGGAGTGGATCGGGGAGGGTGCCACCGCGAAGGAGCGAGTGAAACCGCTTTTGAAGGCCAGTGCCCTGTCGATCTCGGTGATGGTGGCGTTATCTGAGGCACTCGGTCTCGGGTGGGGTTGGATCTCTGGACTCTCAAACCCCGATACGGTTCGCTCATGGCTCGACCCTGCGACGGGTTTGGCGCTGTTCTTAAGCCGTGTCATGACAATGGTGGGACTCGGAAACCACACGCACATCATCTTGACCATCTGTCGCGGATCTGCGCTGTTGTTTGCTGTTGCCCTTGCGTTGTGGCTGCTTTGGAATTCGCAGCGGATTGGAACTTTGCGTGCCCTCGGGCTGACGCTCCTTGCCTTTGTGTTCCTCAGCCCTGTGGTGCAGCCGTGGTATGCGGCATGGGGATTTGTCATGTTGGCGCCGATCGCCGAAAGGCGACTCCGACGGATCGTGATGTTCTGCTCGGGCGTCGCGTGTTTCTTGCAGCTTCCTGGCGGTTCCATCCTGGTGAACGAGATCACGCTCGCGAATCCGATTCTGGTCATCATCGCCTGCGGAGCGCTTGTCACGTTGGCCGCGGTTCTCGTCTCGCCGAAATTTCGCAACCGCATTGAGGCGCTCGATGATGAGGGTTCGTCGGCGCCCTCTCGCAGTGATCAGCTCGTCTAGTCGATCATCCGTTGCATGAGCGCAACATCGAGCCAACGTCCAAACTTTCTCCCGACCTCCCGCTCGGTGCCAAGGAGCTCAAATCCACATCGTTGATGGAGGCCGATCGACGCCGCATGGTCGCCGGCGATTCGTGCGATAACGGAGTGGAATCCGTGAGTTTTAGCACGTTCGACGATCTCAAGCAGAAGTGCCAGACCAACTCCCTGGCGTCGGAAGTTTGCGTCGACGTAGACACTGTCCTCGGCTGTGGTCGAATAGGCGGGTCGAGGACGGTAGGGGGAGAGCGCGGCAAATCCGG
>CAIVND010000035.1 GCA_903907185.1 uncultured Acidimicrobiaceae bacterium | reverse complement strand
TCCGAAAAACAAAAAAACTGAGATCGCGTCCAAAGACAGGATCTTTCTGCCCGAAGGGAACTGCATGCTCAAACAAGAGCCAGTGCTGCCACTGCCCTGAGGTTCCAGCCGCAAGAACGAAGGCGATGAACAGAGATATTCCGACCCTGATCCATTTACTAAATCGCTCAACACTTTGCCGATAGTGCTGCACAAAATCTGATTCGTTGCTCACAAAAAGCGACTTCGATACCACCCGATCGACGAGGTAGAGGCAGGAGAAGATCAGAGCAAACGCAACCACGAAAAATACGACTTCAAGGACAATCTTTGTCGCGGTGACGAGGCGCCATACCTCACCGATGCCAAACCAGTGAAACCACAGAAAGTTCGTATAGATCCCGGCCAGTGAGCTCCCAATAATGATGAGGAAGATCAGGACCGCAGCGGCGATGAGAAAAAATGCGCCTGAGCGCCGTGAACTCAAGGCTTGGGGCATATCTGAAGGAAGTCGCATGTAAGAACGACTCTAGGCGTATTACAAGCTAAGAAAGCAACGGCATCCAGGATGTACCGGCGGGTGAACATGTCCTGTGGGAAAGGAGCTACCAGCAGCTACCGACCCACTAACGGCATTGTCGTCACAGTCAGGGCAGCTCGACCCGCCATCATCGAAATTCCATTTAAGCGCAAGTTTCTTCGTGCTGGCTACCGCTACACAACCCGCGCCAAAGGCATCGGTCACGGTGTCGACTGCTAACGACTCCACCCGTGTTGCCTTCCAATCTCGAAAGACCGAACCAACAGCCTCCACCGCCTCGTCGTTGGACTCTTTTGCAAAACTTGGGGTGAGTCGACTCGTCAACGAACCAAGAATCTCCACGGCCAATCGGTCAGCGATCTCTGTCGCCGAGGCCGGCGTGGCACCTCTCCGTGATCGGCGATCTGCTTGTTCAAAAAATTCGTTGGCCGCACTAATGGCGGCCGCAACACCAGGAGTCGCTGCTGCGACCAACCGGAGCCGAACCGCATCGCCAGGAACGAGAGAGGAGATCGTCTCATTCTTCTTTCGACTTCGCAGTGCATCAAGAAGAAGATTCTGCTCCTCCCGAAGAACCTTTTTGAGTGCTCGAGAGAGTTCCGCCTGGGCTGGCTCCAGCAGGGAGTCTCTTTGGCTCCGAAGTAACTCGTCCGGTGTAGCTTCCGAGATTGCTTCAGGTAGCGACTCCCCTGCCGCCATGCTTTCGTCGGACTGCTCTGTCAAAGACACTGTAGACAGTTCCTCGCCGTCGACTTGATCGAGTACGACTGTCGAGGCCTTAGTCAACGATCCTGTCGTGGTTTCGTGCGGCAGGGAGGTGAGAACCTCTCGAGCCTCGGCGGTCTTTGACTCACGTGATGCCCGGATCTTCGCAAACAACTGGTCGACAGGACTCTGTTCATCCGATACAGGATGGGCTGATTGTGGCGGTGCGGCGTCTGCGACGTTGGCGCCAGTGTCAAAGTCTGAGTCGACCTGCTCAGAGACATCAGGCTTGCCGACGGTCTCGGTACGATCGGGCTCCCTGAGCCCCTTTACCCCATTTGCCAGGGTCCCTGCTTGACCGATTGGACCTGTGACCTTTATCTCCGAGCTACCGACCCCCATGCCGGGAGCCATGAGCAGAGTACGAATCGGTTGATCGCGCTCAATGTCGAAGACTCGTTTCTCGTTCGACTCGAGCGCTTGATCGGGCGAACTCTTAGAGGCTGAGAGATCAGGAGGGCGAGGTAACTTCGCGAGGACCTCTTCGACCAGCTCGTCGACCTCCTCGCCACCCGAAAGTAGGGCTTGATCGAGTTCCCGTGCTGCTTGCTCAGCCATAATGCGAGCACCCTCTTCAGCACCGAAGAGCTGTGCCCGCACTTCATCGAATGAGGTAACCACGTTGGACGCGACCGTATCGATCGCCGAGACCAATGTCTCCTTGCCAACACGGACCTGTTCGAGCTGCACAAGAAGGAGTCGACGTCGGTCAACAAGATCGGCGAGAACCCTTCGTCGTGCCTCTCTTGCCTCTTCGATCATCTCGCGACACTCGGTTTTGGTTTTCTCGATCTGAGCAGCTGACTCTTCGCTCAACCGCTCTCGGGTACTACGAGCAAACGATTCAGTCTCCTGTCGGCGCTCGAGTGCTAGCGCCTCGGCTGCCGCAACGAGATCTGCAGCTTTGCTTTCGGCTGTGCCAACAAGAGATTTGGCAGACTCACGCGCAGTTCGAAGGACCCTTGTCGTCTCATCTCCCAATGCCTTTGTGAGTGCCTCCTCATCCATCGAAGGGACTGGTGCTGGCTCAGGCCGCGGCGCGACCGAAAGCACGCGGAGCTCATTCCGCATCTCACGAACATGATTTGCTACCTCTGCAAGGAAGTGCTGAACAGCCGTCGCATCAAGTCCTTTTCGGACCGTTGGAAACGTTCGGTTGGCAATATCCTCAGGGTTAAGTGCCCGCACATTGGGCGTCAACGGCAAGTTGTTTTCGGGCACGACAGTAAGACTATTCCCTTATTACTGAGAAACCTTGACAATCCGTCCGCCCAAAGAGCGCAGGTCTCGCAGAGCTTCTTCGATGTTTTTCACTCCAAACACTCGAAGGTGGGCGCCAGCATTTGCCTTTGCCAATTTGTATTCGATTGAAGGAACAAAGAACACACTCGCACCACTCTGGCGGACTGCGATGGTCTTTTGCTTAACCCCACCAACGTCACCAACTACGCCATCGATAGACATGGTTCCCGATGCAGCGATCTGGAGCCCATTGGTGAGATCGCCCGTATCAAGGCTCTTGATGAGCCCGAGGGTGAAGGCAAGGCCCGCCGAGGGGCCGATGATCCCCTCGGAGCTGAGATTCACGGCAAATGGTTGATCGGCGATTGTGGTCATCTGCATGGGATCGACACCAAGACAGGCTGTCCCAGAGGTCGCCTGCCCTCCTGTTTTCTCCTCGACAACCTGGCACTGAGTCACATCCCTGCTGGTCTGAAACCTCCCAAGGGTGATTCTCACGGTTCGTTGCCTTGACGTGTTGAGCGTTCTCACCTGTAGCGAGACGAGGTCACCCGGGGCGTGTTGACGGATGAGCTGTTGGAGTGCCACCGTGCTTGTCACCGCGTGATCGTCGATATTGAGGACAAGGTCACCGACGCGAAGCGAGTTCGATTGCGTAGAGCCGACTGCAGGTGAGTTCTGGCCAATTGCATAGATGACCACTCCATGAAGGCCTACTCGAACGTCATAACCAAGCTGTCGAAAGCTAACAAACGTTGCAGCTTGCTGCGCGAGTGACATATCGATGACGCCCTGCTCGTTATAGTCCGATGAAGACTCCGTACCAAGAACCCGATCGATCGGCAAAATCTCATTGTCGTGGTTAAGACCGTAGACAAGCCTGCCGATGACAGTGAGATGGATCAGTTTCACGTCGACGAGAGAAACAGAGCCTGGAGAGTAGTGCCGCTTGGCCTTTGGGACAGTTATAAGCGTCCCGACCTTTAGCGTTGACCCTGGGGTGATCGCCTCATAGGGAACGCTGATCAAAGATGCCGCAAGGAGGCCACCAACTGCAACAACGCAGAAGATCAGTGCACCTCGAACGAGCCGCGTCTTGCGCCGAGATCGAGGTTGGCGGCCATTAGAATGATGGCCGTCCAGAGCTCCGTGAGCTCGATCAGCGTCGACGGGATCGACATTAACGTCCAAGAGAAACTCCCAACAATGACATCAAACAGTTGCAGCAGCGATGAGTTACCTTCTCTGCGACGGGACTGGTGACAAAGATCTTGCCACAGGATGATTCCAAAGAGCGCGTCGCTACGACGTCGGTTCCATCGGCGAAATCCGCCGCGAGCAAATTTGATGCCACGCTTAGCAGAGACATTTCAACGTCTCCCGAGGAACAACGCCGACGACTCGACGCTATTGCATGCGGATTTCATGATGATGAATCAGGGGCACGGTCGTTTCTCAGCGACCACTCTCCAAAGGTTCGATCAGCCGCACTTGGCGCACTTGCCCGAATCAAAGCAGCGACGCCCAATGATGTGGCAGCGGCAATTCATGATCCATCCCCAATAGTCCGCAGAGCCGCATGTGAGCTCGCGACCTCCCTAACATTCGGCAATTTTCTTGAACTCATCAACGATGAGGACTCTCAAGTGGTTGAGGCTTGTGCTTTCGCTCTCGGTGAACTCAACGTCGTCCACTCGACCCGAGAGCTCATCGAAGTCGCAGTTTCACACGATGATCCGCTCTGTCGTGAGGCAGCCGTCGCAGCCCTTGGCGTGATCGGCGATGAAAGAGCACGGGTACCGCTGATAGCGGCACTAAGCGACCTGCCGCAGATACGGCGCAGAGCGCTTATCGCACTTTCGAATTTCGAGGGAGACGACGTCGATAGCGCAATGACCACCTTGTTGACCGACCGAGATTGGCAGGTGCGTCAAGCTGCCGAAGACCTTCTTGGCGTCAACGCTGAGGAGCGGTCGTAAAGGCAGCATCGAGTTCGTCGAAGGTGGCCAGACACCTTGCCGCCCCCAACACTCCAAGGTGCGACGGGTCCTTGTAAACGTGCACCGGTATACCAGCGACCTCGGAGAGTTCCTCTGCTAACCCCGGCAACAGCGAGCCTCCACCAGCCAAAACGATTCCCGAGGTCACGAGGTCCTTTGCGACATCGGGTGGGCAGGTTGCAATAATCTGACGAACAGTTGCAAATAACTGCTTGAACTCGGCGGTGATTATCTCGGTCAGCTGGGACTGATAGAGCCGAACTACCCGCTGCTCGCCCGTGACGCGTTCTCGACCCACGACATCGGCGAAACTTTCACTATCGGCATTGAGGGTCGTGCCGTACTGATGGATGATCTGACCGGCTACCTGAGGATCAACAACGACGCGAGCGCGTGACAAAAGTTCACGAGCCAGTGCCAGATTCAAACTCTCACCACCAAAAGGCAGTGCCTTGCCGACCACGACTCCACCGAGTGCGACCACCGCGATATTGCTGACCTCACCACCAATATCAACGACCATGGCGCCAAGAGGTGCCTCGATTGCTATATGGGCACCAAGAGCACTTGCAAGCGGCTGCTCAAGAAATCGGACCCGGGCGACTCCAGCCTGTTCTAGTGCCTTCGTCATTGCACGCAACTGCACCGGAGTGGCTCCTAGAGGAGTGGTCACTAAGACGCGCCGGCGTCGCAGGTATGACCTACCAAGCGATCTTATGAGGAACTGAAGGTATGCCTGAGCCAACTCGACGTCAGCAAGCTGCCCGGCGACCATGGGTCGGATGCTCCGAAGATTCTTTGAACTGTTGGTCCCCAACTCCTTCGCACTCAGCCCAAAATGGGCTGGTCTGCCCGAGTCTTGGTGGCAGGCCACCAAAGTTGGCTCCTCAAAGATGATGTCTCCTTTGGCATTTGCTGCCCGCGTCGTAACAGACCCGACGTCAAGCGCAAGATCAGCGTTCAAGTTGGAGACCGTGAGCCGTCGAGTGGGCCTCACAAGCAGGGTGCATATGTTCATCCTAAGGATCAATTCCTACCGTGTGGTTCCCCCTCCCGACATCCGTTTTCACACGATGAGGGCTAACTTTGACCGCCGTGGCGAACTTCGCGGATGACTTCGATGAGACCCCCGGAGATGAGGGACCCCATCGCATGCTTCCGCTCGAAGATCGTCTCTGGAGACACCCATCTGAGATCCACAAGACTGATCAAAACCACCTCGATCCACTCGCTGTTCGTCGTCGGTGGCTCCAAACTCAGCCCACAAGAGCAAGTGCCTGGACCGCAGGACTCGTCGGAGCCCTCCTTGCTACCGGACTCGTCGTCTTAGGTACCCATCTAGCCGGTGCCTTGACCGGCGATGGAACACCGTCGCCAGCGTTGAGTTCAGCATCGGTCACCGCGGATCCTCCGAGCGTCGTTATCACTCCCGCCGTCGCGGGATTTGGTCACAGCGTTGCGGCAGCAGTTGCTCGTGTCTCTACGGAGATGGCACGGGTAAACCTCATCTCAGGTACCTCCCACATCACGGAGTTAGCTCTGATCGTCAATCGTGCGGGTTACCTCGTCGTTCCCGAAGGCGATGCTGAATCCGCATCAAGCATCCTCGTCACCTTAGAAAATGGAGTGCAGTACGTCGGACAGGAGGTGGGTGTCGATGAGTATCTCGGAATCGCACTCATCCACATCAACGGAGCCGACAACCTCACCGAGACAAAGTTTTCGACCGGCACGGAATCAGTCAAGGGAGCGCTAGCAGTCGCCATCACCTCAACACATGCAACGACCGCAATATCGACGCTTCATCTGATCAAGTCGAACGCTGGATCCGCAACATCGCCGCAACAAGAAGAGTTAGTTAGTGACCTTCCGGTAGCGAGCACCCCATTAGGGACTGTGTTGCTCAATGGCCTAGGACATGTCTCAGGGCTCATAGTCCAAAAGCAAGGTGACACCCTCGTCGTGGCCTCCGGTGTTCGCTTGGCTGCCGGAGTAAATACGCTTCTCGCCAGCCAGAGGCTGACTGCGAAGTCTCTCGGAGTTCGATACGTCACCTCGAAGTCTGATGCAAACACCCCGCAGGGAGCGCGTATTCAAGCAGTCGAAGGGGGATCGATCAGTGAGGTGAGTGGACTTCGGGTTGGCGATGTGATCGTTGGTATCAATGGGCTGACGATCTCCTCGAAGCAGATGCTTGATCAAGACTTGAGGAACCTCACTCCAACTGCTCCAGTCGTGCTCACTGTCTCGACAAGCCTCACCTCACATACCATCGTTCT
>CAIVND010000034.1 GCA_903907185.1 uncultured Acidimicrobiaceae bacterium | reverse complement strand
TGTTCCAGCCGATCCCAACGCCAAGGCGAAAACGTCCCTCAGCCAAGATATCGACCTCTG
Organism: uncultured Acidimicrobiaceae bacterium; assembly: GCA_903907185.1. Classification (GTDB taxonomy): domain Bacteria; phylum Actinomycetota; class Acidimicrobiia; order Acidimicrobiales; family Bog-793; genus CAIVND01. The sequence continues at coordinate 20,962 of CAIVND010000034.1, read as the reverse complement.
CGGCCTGTTTCGCGACGAGCGCGGTCTGGCGCTGCGGAAGAATGAGAACCCCGGTCGACAGTTCAAGTTTCGTGATCGCAGCAAGGAAGCCAAAGAGTACAAAGGGTTCGTGGAACTGGTCGTCGAGCGTATACGGTCCCTGCCAATCTGGTCGTTCGGTAACATCCGCGCCAAGCACATGGTCGTAGAGGGTGAGAAAACTGAAACCCGCGGCCTCGGCTGTTTTCGCGAACGCAACGGTGTTGGCTGGATCGCGTTCGATCTGGGTCTGTGGGAGTACGACGCCGTAGTGCACGGCCTCACCTTAATGTGCTGCTACGAGATCAGACCGATCAATCGAAGTGGCGTGGGAAGTGTCTTCAAGATCTCCGCGTACTGCAGCTTGGCTGACCGTCCGCTCAGATAACCCCCGGGTTCACCCGCGGCTGCCATCTGCGTGAGGAAGTTCTTGTTCTTCAGTGTCCAACGGATGGCGGCACGCAGCGCGGCAACCTGCGGAGCTGGTGTCGCTGAGGGAGCGGTCCAAAGATAACCCTCGAGCGCACTCACCGCGAGATAGCCCTTCCAGGCGGCTTGGCGGATTCGATTCGATGAGGGGTACTTCTTCATCAGCTTTGCAAGCGTTGGGATGCGCTTCAGCTCGCTCTGGTAGGGAGAGTTCGCAGGGGGTACAGCGGATTCGAAGAGGATCCGTGTCCGATCGGGAAGGAGCGCACCGAGTGAGGCAAGATCGCTCCAGTATCCAGCAGCGTCGCCATGCTCGAATCCAGCAAATGTCGATGCCGAGGTTGAATAGGACGAGACGAACTTGGTTGGAATACCAAAGGAAAGCGCAATGAGCTCCGCGTCAACGCCGGAGGCATCCGTGGTCTGGGCAACCTCGGTGAACGGGTTCGAGGTCGTTGCCAACGACTTCAACGTGGAATAGTTCGCATAGGGACTAGCAGGCAGAACACCCATCACCTTGATCGCGGGGCTATCTCCCCCGAGAAAAACCTCGCGAGAGGGATTGAAGTTGAGACCTTGGATCTTCTCAAGCGACAGCGACGCATCTGTCACCCCGGGAAGCCATCCAAAGGTCAACCCATCGGGAGTCGAATGTGCGACGAGGTCTTGACCAGCGACTTCATTTGTACTTGGAACATCTTCAACTTTGACCTTCGCCTTCAAGAACCCCTGTAGATAGGGCACCATGATCCGAGAGACAACATCAAAGGTCTGCCCTGCAGCCGAGGGGGCGACAAAGGTGATCGTGTGACCCTTGTAAAACGCCATGCCCTGTTGCAGTGGGCTTGAGTTTTTGCTCGTCGACGCAGACGAGACCGCAGGAACGATCATGATCGGGGCGGTAACGACAAGTGTTCCGACCAGAACCAGCAGCGCCTTCGCCCGACCTACCCGTCGTTGAGATCTTGCGATCTTTCGTCGTGAGTAATACGTGCGCCTCGCAACGTCGTCCTCGATGGTCAGCACGATTGATCCCCTCGTTCATGAATACACAGCAAGAAACACATTGCAGTGTCTCTTAAGAGTACTGAGCCGATCGATCTCCGTGGGTCGGTGCACAGCTGAGGGGAACGTCGACATCGGTGATCGTGTCGCCGCAAGACAACGTCCAGTTCACCTCAGGGGGACGCGGGCCGGTGCGGGTTTGCGTTCGACCGCCAGAAATGACAAGCGACCGGCCTTATCGCGCTTGCGATAGGTTCCGGTCACATAAAAGTCGGTATCGGGAGGCTTGCTCGGATGAATCCGGACTACATTCCTCGAGTTCTACTGGTCTTTCAAGGCACTGCTGGCCCCCGGCACAGGTGCCGGGCGCCAAGATCGATATCTGAGATCAGATCTCGTCTGTGTCGTAGCCAAGCCATGAGGCCTCGCTACCAAGTACGAAGGACAGGACCGACCAGGTATTGTCGATAACAGCCTTGGCACCCGTCACAGGCGATTGAACAATCTCAACCGTCTCGGTGTCTTGAAGATCTTCGATGGTCTTTGCCATTGGTATCTCCCTTTCAGGTAATGCTCGCCTTCATGTGTTCTGGCGATGGATCCAGTATGTATGACCTCGGATCATCAGTCAAACAGTTTATATCGATATATATGATCTATTTTAACGATATATGAGTAAACAGTGGCTTAGCTGGGGTTTTTCATTGATTCAGGGCTCGAATCTTTTTACAAAAGATCCGCGACAAGCTCCGAAAGTGACTCCCACTCGGGCACTGGGAACTCATTTGGGGTCGCCGTGATCACTTGGATAGCCACGTGGTCGGCACCTGCGGCGAGGTGCGAGTGGATATGCGCCGCAATCTGGTCCTTTGTGCCCCAGCCGACAAGTGCATCGATCAGCCGGTCTGATCCATCATTGTCGATCTCCTCGGCGGTCCAGCCGAGTCGCAGGAGATTGCTGACGTAGTTATCGAGCTTTAGGTACCGAGCAAGGTTGGCCCGTGCAGCTGCCCGGGCCTTTATTGGGTCAGACTCCATAATGACCTTTACCTCTGGCGCGAGCAGGGGGCCAACTCCGAGTCGCTCACGGGCGATTTTGGTGTGTTCGACGGTGACACAGTAAGGATGAGCGCCTGCAGAGCGGCTACGAGCCAGATCAAGCATCTTCGGCCCAAGGGCCGCAAGAATGCGGTCATCGGTCGCAAGACCTGCAGCGTCAAGTTCATCGAGGTAAGTGATCATCTGGCGGAGCGGCTGGGCGTAGGTGTGCGTGGTATTCGCATTAACCGTCGGTGCATGGCTCACCCCGAGTCCTAGGACCGCTCGGTCTCCTGAAGCCTCTTGGATCTCGCCAAAGACACGCACTACATCGGCTGCCGGATAGAGCCAGATGCTCAAAATCCCAGAGGCGACTACGAGCGAGGTTGTCGACTCGAGACAGGAGCGCACCGCACTCAATATGCCCTCTGATCCCCCGCCTGGAATCCAGAGCGTATGAAAACCGAGATCATCAAGGATTGCAGCGTGCTCTCGATTCTCGCCGTCGCTGTGTGAGCGAAAGTGGCCCGACCAGATACCTATCGTCCCAATGTCCATCTCAATCCCCTAACTCTTCCAGTCATCATTCCCGGTCATCATTCCCGGTCATCGTTTACTCTCACATCTCAATTACCGCTCGGTGTGCACCCACTCCGGTGGAGGAGCCAAGAGTTCGCTCGCATGCGGAGGCTCGCTCAAGTGGGAGAAGTCGTTGTAACGGACGAGACGCCACTTGCGACCGGTGAAGTGCCACTCGGTGATGGAGGTATGTTCCGCGTGGAGACGTATCTGAGAACCATGTTCAGGGAGTTGAAGAAAGCGGATCAATGAGGCATCGATGATCCCTCCGTGAGCGACGACGAGCGTCAGCTCGCCCGGGTTTGCGTGGACCAGTCGATTGAGCTCTGCCGTCGCGCGATCGACAAAGGCAATCCAGGACTCACCGCCTGGTCCGAGTGGCTCGTCTGGAAAATCCCCCGGGGTCGCGGACCTGCCATATTGGGCGGGGATATCGCGCCAAAACATTCCATCGGCCTCACCAGCATCGCGTTCTGAAAGCCCCTCGCTTTGTTGAAACTCGAGCCCAATCAGCCCCTCACCGACGATCCGCGCCGTCTCGATAGCACGAGGAAGATCGCTCGTCCACAGTGCACTTGCATGGGCAAGCTCCCCGGTTCGTTCAAGTCGTTCTCGCAGTACGTGAGCCTGTCGCTGCCCGCGCGGAGTGAGTCCTCGGCAGCTTTTCGGCCCGCCGATGAACTGCTCCAGGTTGCACCACGCCTCGCCATGGCGCACGATCGCCAGACGGGTGCCAGTGGCAATTGGCGGGTTCTCTTCCCCAACGGATTCAGTCATCACGTGCAATCAGACGATCGTAAATTTTCCACGGAAGTACAGCAGAGGCGATCTATCCGTATCGACATACGCATGAAGCACCCGGCCGACGACAATGTCATGATCGCCAGCAAGATGCTCCTGTTCAATCACACAGTCGAGCCAGGCGAGGGCTCCATCGAGGATCGGTGACCCGAGCGGCGAATCAACGGTCTTGGTATCGGAGAATCGGTCGGCGTCGCGTCTGGCAAATAAAAGCGCGAGATCACCCTGATCATCGGCGAGTACGTTCACACAGAACCGACCGGTTGCCCGGATGTGTGGATAGGTGGTCGAGCTATGTGCAGCACAGAAACTCACCAATGGAGGGTCGAGGGAGACCGAGGTAAATGAGTTTGCGGCGAGGCCGAACGGCACGTTCTCCCGATTGGCCGTAATGATCGTGACGCCCGATGCGAAGTTGCCAAGAACTGAACGAAACTGCTCGGTGCTCATCAGCTCATCGTTATTTGACACTCTCACACGCTAGCGAGATGCCGAAGGGAGGCGCTGACCTTTTTGTTGAAATGACCGCTTCGAGATAACCAGCGAGAACTCGACGAGTCACGCGAGATGGTCCACGAACTCCTTCAGCTGGCGCAGCGTTCGACATTCAAAGACTCCATCGCAGTACGGGGCGTACTCGCCGATGATCGAATCGCCCGTCCCCCAGTAGGACCGGGGCTCGGGGTTCAACCAAAAGACCCGGTGCGCCCGCCTGCGCAACGATCGCAGGACCTCCGGCTCACCGGCGTGATAGTTGCTTCGTGCATCGCCGAGCACGATCAGATTGGTCTTCTTGGTGAGAGTCGAGCCATAGCGTTGCTCGAACAACCGAAGCGCATTTCCATAGTTCGAGTGACCATGAGCATCAACGACATCTGCCTTCTCGCCGACCTCGGCGATCGCCTCCGATATCGATGCAGCGCGTTGAAAGATCGCGGTGACCTCGTCGACGCCATCGATGAAGACGGCGCTTCTCACCTTTGAAAACTGCTCAGAGATGGCATAGACGAGGTGAACGGTAAATCGGGCGAAGGAGGAGACTGAACCCGAGACATCCGCGAGTACAAAGATCTCTGGTCGATTTGGATGAGGATGTTTGAACTGAGGCTCGAGGGGAACGCCGCCGCTTGAGAGCGAACGCCGTATCGTCGCACGTACGTCGAGCTGTCCGCGCCTACGACCCCTTCGACGTCGAGCAAGCCGTGCCGCCAAAATACGAGCAAGCGGATAGATCGCGCGACGCATCTGCGCGAGATCGTCCGCACTTGCATGCATGAAATCAATGTCCTCAACAAGTGGTCGCCGCATGCTCTTCGCCATGGCACCCGCACCGCGGGCATCGACGAGTTTGCGTGCGATCTCATCACTGATCATCTCCTGCAACAGGTCGCCATTGCTCGCAAGTTCACGCGAACGCATCGACCGCTCAAGTGGGTCAATAGTCGATCCATCTGCGGTGACCGGACCATCAATCTCCGCGAGTAGCTGCTCAAGGATTCCCGCAAGGTCAAGGGCACGAAGTGTCTTGTGGAGGTAGTACGCCACACCAACGGGTCGCTCGGCCTCGACCGCCCCGAACAGCTCAACGGCGGTCATTGCGCTCTCGAACAGCGACTGCGCGTCCCCTGTCGAGAGCGCGCGCCTCACCGCCTCGCGGAGCTCTTGCGGGCTGGTTGCCTGGCGTTCAGAACCTTGGCGGCCGGGAACAAAGATCTCGTCGCCATCGATTCCCTCTCCCGCGATCCAGATCTCATCGTCGTGTCCTCCGGGAGCCATGCGGAGCGAAAAGTAGAGATCAAAGACCCTCAAGAAGGCACCCCGGTGCTCCGGCGACTTCACCAACGTGGCACTCAATGCTGAGCGAAGCGCTCGACGATCATCGAGACCAATCGAGGTCACTGCCTCGGCGGCGTCGATCGCCTCAGTTACCGAGACGGGAAGTCCAGAGGCTCGAAGCTCACCAACAAAGCCAGTCAGGACATCAAGCACGAAACCCTGCCCGTCAGTTAATCACTGGCGCGGGCGAGACTCGTGCGATCTCACGCTGAGCCTTATCGATATCGTCGCGATACTTCAGCAGAATATTGAGAGTCGTCGCCGTTGTCGAGGCGTCAAGGTGTTCGACACCGAGAACGACAAGTGTTCGTGCCCAGTCGAGTGTCTCAGAGATCGAAGGATGCTTTTGGAGATCAAGTGAGCGCAACATCGAAATAACGCGAACAACCTCGTCGGCGAGATGCTCACCGATCTCTGGCACCTTGGTGAGTACGATCTCCCGCTCTCGCTCTTGGGAGGGGTAGTCAAGGTAAAGATAAAGGCACCGACGCTTGAGTGCTTCGGAGAGCTCTCTCGTTCCATTTGATGTCAAGATAACGAGCGGGATCTGGGTGGCTCGAACGGTTCCGAGTTCTGCAATCGAGACCTGGTACTCCGAGAGCACCTCAAGGAGTAGCGCCTCGGTCTCAACCTCGACCCGATCGACCTCATCGATCAACAGAACGACCGGATCCTTTGCCCGGATCGCCTCAAGAACTGGACGCTCGAGAAGGAACTCCTCGGAAAAGATGTCATCTTCGATCCGCCGCCAGTTCGAGGCGTCATCGGCGATCGTCAGCTCCTTCTCATTGCGTTCGACCTGGATACGCAGGAGCTGTTTGCGGTAGTTCCACTCATAGAGCACCTTCGACTCATCGAGGCCCTCGTAACACTGCAATCGAATGAGCCGCGATGAGAGCGCTGTAGCGAGCGACTTTGCAAGCTCAGTCTTTCCGGTTCCCGCTGGTCCTTCGACCAAGATTGGCTTCTGGAGGCGCTCGGCGAGATAGACAACGGTTGCGATCTCATCATCTGCGAGATAGCCAACGCCACTGAGCGCCTCTTTGACATTTGCAGGATCGTTGAACGGCGAGTTTTCACTCATGATCGAACCTGACCGGTCCCTTCGATGATGTATTTGAGCGAGGTCAACTCCCGCAGACCCATTGGTCCTCGGGCATGCAACTTCTGCGTGGAGATACCGATCTCCGCGCCGAGACCGAGTTCACCGCCGTCGACAAACCGGGTCGAGGCGTTCACCAGCACAGCTGCTGCATCGACCTCATTAACGAAACGGGAGGCGGACGACAGATCTGAGGTCACAATCGCCTCAGAGTGTCCGGTCGAATATCGCCGGATGTGTGCCATCGCTTCGTCAAGGTTGTCGACAACAGCAACTGCGAGTCGCAGATCGAGAAACTCTTGGGCGTAGTCATCCTCGGTTGCCGGCTCCGCGCGCGAAATGATCTTGCACGTGGACTCATCTCCAAAGAGGGCGACCGAACTCAATGATCGATCGAGACGACGAAGAAGCACTTCGGCGATCTCTCGATGGACGAGGAGCGTCTCCATTGCATTACAGACACTTGGACGTTGGATCTTTGCATTCACAACGATGCGCTCGGCCATATCGAGATCGGCACTTGCATCAACGTAAATATGACAGTTTCCATCTCCATCGATAATGAATGGTACGGTCGCCCGCTCGCGCACCATCGCAATGAGCGATGGTCCCCCTCGAGGGATGAGCAGATCGATGAGTCCCCGCAATCGGACAAACTCATCGACGGTTTCGTGGCGAACATCCTCAACAAGAAGCACGGAGTCCGCCGGAAGTCCACCAGCAACGATCCCCTCTCGCAGCGCGGCTACGACTGCTCGGTTCGATTCAATCGCACCGGCCGATCCACGCAATAAAACGGCATTCCCCGATTTCAAGCACAGACCCGCTGCATCTGAGGTCACATTGGGCCGGTTCTCATAGATGATGCCAACGACACCAAAGGGAACACGAACTCGTCGAACGTGCAGTCCATTGGGTCGAACCGATCCATCGGTGACCTCACCGACTGGATCGTCGAGGAAAGCCACGGAACGAAGTCCGTCGGCCATCGAGGCGATTCGGCCAGCGTCGAGGCGGAGTCGGTCGATCACCGTCTCGCTGACATCCTCAGCAACAGCACGTTTGATGTCGGCTGCGTTCGCCGCCAAGATCGCCTCACTGTGACGAACAAGCGCCTCCGCGCTCAGAGTGAGAGCGTCATCTTTCGCCCTGCGAGAGGCGCTGGCAAGCAGGCGACTCGCCTCGCGGGCGCGCTCTCCGAGCTCTTGAAGTCCAACAGATCCCATAAGCAAGAGTAGCAAGGCCGAAACCGAAAAATTACCGCCAAGCATCCCGATCTCCCGGCATTACCCCTAGCTGCGAACGGCTCCAATGAGAATCACCAGATCATCGCGGTGGATCAGCTGCAGCGCATCGCGAACGTCGGTACCCGTGCGGGGCTGGCGTGATTGGTCGAACTCTTCGGTGGAATAGCGCGCGAGCCCCTTTGCGAACGTTTTGCCATCTGGGCCTTGGATCTCGAGTGCATCACCAGCAGCCCAAACTCCACTCGAGCTAGTTATGCCCTTCGTCAAAAGTGATGCGTCACGCTCGACGAGCGCACTTCGTGCCCCCTCATCGACCATGACCTTCCCAACTGCTGGAAGGGCAAATCCGATCCAGAGTTTTCTCGCTGGAAGTTGACGATCCTGAGCTTGGACCACGGTGCCAACACCTGCTTCGCCATGGACGGCGTCGACCAGAACCGCTGGTCGGTCCGCCTTTGCAATCACCACGCGGATTCCTGACCATGAGGCCATCCGTGCTGCAGCAAGCTTTGAAGCCATTCCACCGCGACTTGCCTCACTACCGGGTCCACCCGCCATTGCCTCAAGTGCCTCATCAATCTCGGTCACCTCCTCGAGAAGTGATGCGTCGGCGCTATAGCGGGGATCGGCGTCATAGAGTCCAGAGGTATCGGTGAGGAGCACCATCAACTGTGCACCGAGAAGATTTGCAACAAGTGCCGCGATGCGATCGTTGTCACCAAATCGGATCTCATCATCAGCGACGACATCGTTCTCGTTCACAACGGGTACTACACCGAGTTCAAGCAGACGCAGAAGCGTCGTGCGTGCCAACAGATACTGTCGTCGATCACCAAAGTTGTGGGCAACGAGGAGAACCTGTCCAGCGATCAATCCAACACTCGCGAGCGCGTCGTCATAGACCCGCATCAGACGGTGCTGACCGATCGCGGAGAGCGCCTGGAGGGTAGTTGAATCCGTGGGGCGACCGCCCGGGAGGTTCAACGTTGCAACCCCAGCGGTGACGGCACCGGAGGTCACAACGACAACCTGATGACCCTCAGCTCGCAGCGTCGCGACATCACGACACAGCTGCACAACGACCGATTCGTTAATGAGACCCTCGGCGGTCGTCACCGACGAGGTGCCAATTTTGACGACGACGATCATCGCTCCCCACCTCTGAACTGGCCAAGGACCCGAGCAACTCTCACCTCTCAACCATAGAGGAGGAGCACAATTGCCCTTGGCAATGGTGACAAACTCAGGTCGGAGTTGACCTTGGGTCCGAGCTCGATCAGTCCTCTGGTTCGTAGGTGAAGCTGAGGTCGCCGATCATCACCGGATCACCACTGTGCGCGCCAGCCCGGGCAAGTGCTTTGTCGACACCAAGTCGCTTTAATCGACGGTGAATGTAGTTCAGTGCATCGGCATCGGTGAGATCGGAGAGCGCTACCGCTCTCACGGCGTCTCGTCCGGTGACCACGAAGGTCTCATTGACGCGCTCAATCGAAAATCCTTCAGCTGCGGGACGGTGAAGAACGGGTGCGGTGGAACGTGAGGGTCGCACGAGGCGGACCTGTGCCACGATCGTTGCAAGGCGGAGAGTCAGCTCATCAAGCCCGGTACCAACGACTGCGGAGATCTCCATATCACCGCCATAGCTCTTGAGATCTGGCGCATCATCACCGGCAAGGTCCACTCGCGATCCAACGATCAGTCTCGGCCGTTCAAGCAGCTCGGGGCGGTACTTTCCCAGTTCGCTGAGCAGAACTTCAACCTGGGCCTCGGGAGGTCGCTCAGCCAGTGGATCGAGATCCGCGAGTATGACAAGCGCACGAGCACGCTCGATGTGTCGAAGGAATTGGAATCCAAGGCCCTTCCCATCGCTTGCACCCTCAATCAGGCCGGGGATATCTGCCACCGTGTACTCCGCGCCGTTGGTGCCTCGACCGCCAACGCGCACGACGCCAAGGTGCGGCTCAAGGGTCGTGAACGGATAGTCAGCGATCTTTGGTTTGGCGGCTGAGATCCGAGAGATCAACGTGGACTTTCCGACGTTTGGAAACCCAACGAGCGCCACATCGGCGAGCAATTTGAGCTCGAGGTTCAGCCAACGTTCCTCGCCGATCTCACCCTGTTCTGCAAAGGCTGGAGCGCGAAGTCGGTTGGTGAGAAAACGTGCGTTACCCCTTCCGCCGCGTCCGCCCGCTGCGGCAAGGAGACGGTCGCCCGCTAGAGGCAGATCAGCGAGCACCGCTCCATCAAGGGTGTGCACGACCGTCCCCTCGGGTACGAGAACAACGATGGGCTCGCCGCCGCGACCAAACCGCTTGCCACCCGATCCATGGACGCCATTCTCGGCACGACGATGCGGATGGTCTCGAAATCCCAGAAGCGAGACAACATTGGTGGAAGCCTCGAGGATGACGTCGCCGCCATCGCCGCCATCGCCCCCGTCAGGTCCCCCACGAGAGACGTGTGCCTCTCGTCGGAAGGCAACAGAGCCTGCTCCTCCATCACCGGCCTTTACGTGGACCTGCGCCTCATCGATGAAGCTTGCCATGACGTCCTCGGCTCAAAAGGTGATGTTAGACGGATGCGGAGATCTGCAGCCCAATCATCACTACGGAAACAGTGCGCAGTGCACCATCACACTACGAAACTTCGGGAAAGTGCCTAAGCCTCGAGTGGGAGGACATCGATCTGACGACGGCCCCGCTTCTCGCCAAAGTGCACCTTGCCAGGTGAGGTTGCAAAGAGCGAGTCATCGCCGGCGCGACGGACGTTGAGTCCGGGGTGAAAACGAGTGCCGCGCTGACGAACGATGATCGAACCTGCTGTTACCACCATGCCATCAGAGGCCTTGACGCCAAGACGTTGCGCGTTTGAATCGCGACCGTTTCGCGTCGAACCGCCACCCTTAGTCTTTGACATCTCTTCCTCCTACGCCTTTGCCTTCGTGGCAATCTCGGTGATCTCTACCGTCGTGTAGTGCTGACGGTGTCCGTAACGGCGTCGGCCACGAGCCTTTGCCTTATAGGTAAAACCGTTGATCTTTGGACCCTTGGACTCGCCTATGACTCGACCGGCAACTACGACGCCAGCAAGGTCGGACGGCGTCGAGAGGATATTGGCCTCATCGACGAAGAGCACGGAGTCAAAGTTCACCTCGTCACCCATTGCGGCTGCAAGCAGCTCCACCTCGATGCGCTGTCCAACTTCGACGCGCTCTTGCTTTCCACCTGCTGAGATCACGGCATACATAGTCCGAAGAGTCTACCAACGGATTACCGGTCGTGTTTTCGCCTAGGCGGGGCTGGTGGAAAAGACGAGGCCGCGTCCCTCGCAGACCGGACAGGCATCAGAGAGTGACTCCACGAGGCCAACGCCGATTCGCTTTCTCGTCATCTCGACAAGGCCTAGCTCGGAGATATCAAAACACTGGGTCGGGGTCTTGTCCCGGCTGAGAGCGCCTCTCAGGGTTCCCAAAACCTCTTGACGGTTCGCTTTGATCTCCATGTCGATGAAGTCGATCACAATGATTCCACCGATGTCACGCAGTCGGAGTTGGCGGGCGATCTCCTCGGCTGCCTCCAAGTTATTCCGAAAGACGGTCTCCTCGAGGTTTGACGAGCCAACGTTCTTTCCGGTGTTCACATCGATCACGGTCAGTGCCTCGGTGCGCTCGATGATCAACGAACCACCCGATGACAGCCAGACCTTGCGATCAAGAGCCTTATGCAGCTGCTCATGCACGTGGTGTCGCTCAAAGATCGGTAGGGGTTCGGTAGCAAGGTCGTAGTACTCCACCCGATCTGCGAGTGCGGGATTGATATCCGCTACGTAGGTACGCACCAGCTCAAAGAGATCGGGATCGTCGATGATGACACCTCGATACTCCTCAGTGAGCTCCTCGCGGATCGCTCGTAGCGCAAGAAGCGGCTCAGAGTAAAGCAGCGCAGGTGCATTCGAACGTTTGGCCACCGCCTCGATCTCATTCCACTTTGCAAGGAGCTGTTCGACGTCTCTGCGAAGATCATCCTCGTTTACGCCCTCGGCTGCCGTGCGGACGATGATGCCATGGCCGGCAGGGCGCAGTTCGTCAAGAAGCTTCCGCAGGCGGCGGCGTTCAGAGTCATCGAGTCGCTTTGAGATTCCTGAGACATCGCTATTGGGAACAAGAACGACGAAACGCCCAGGAAGTGAGACCTCTTCAGTGAGACGGGCGCCCTTAAGACCGATTGGGTTCTTTGTCACCTGGCAGATCACCGTCTGGCCGGGTCGCAGCAGCTGCTCGATCCGTTTGACGTTCTCGCCATCTTCTTCGGTCTCTTCTCCATGCGCTGCGATGTCGCCCCAATAGAGCACGGCGTTCTTTGGCGTACCGATGTCGATGAATGCCGCCTCCATTCCGGGAAGGACATTCTTTACTCGACCAAGATAGACATTTCCGTCGATCTGATTCTCTCCATCGGTCGCTCGGGCGACGTGGTGTTCGATGAGCGAACGTCCCTCAAGTACGGCGATCTGGGTGACCTCTTGCTCGACGTGAACGCACATCAGATAGCGACCGATCGGCCGACCGTTGCGCTCACGACCGCGACGGCGGCGCGCGCCCGGACGCTGTCCATTTGATCTCTCGTCGGTGACCGACGTCGATTCATTCTCATCGTCCATCGCAATAGCCGGAGATTGAGACCGTGCATCGATCTTGCTTGGTGGGCGTGGCCCCTGGGCCCCACGAGATGGCTGGCCCTGGCCTGATCGGCCGGGACTGGGCTGGCCAGGTGCAGATCCTTGGCCGAGTTCACGTTGTTGGCCTTGGGGACGTCCTTGTCCACCACGACCGCGGCCTCCTCGACGACGTCGTGGACGGTTCGGGTCAAGCGATTGACCTGGAGCTGATTGACCCGATGTCGATTGACCGGAGGAGTTGGTCGGAGCTACTCCGTCGACAAGATGGGGAGCTGGACGCGAATCTCCAATACGCGGAGTTGCGCTCGGTGAACCGGCGGTGCCGTCTTGTTCAGCGGGCCTGTGTTGATGACCCTCGGGTGCAGAGTTTGCTTGGATGCGCGAGGGCGGATCGAGCTCGGCTCGATCGCTCATCGATTCGGACATGAGTGAGTTCCCTTCTTCCACGCGTGCCAAATTGGCACGCGGTGGGCACCCGGTCTGTTGCGCAAGCAGATTCCAAGGGGATCGTGCGCATGCAGTAGGTGCGGCTATGACGAGTGGAGTAACGGTCGGGGGAGATCTCCTCCGACGCTTTGCTGGCCGCGGAGGTCGACGGCGAAAAGGCAGAGTGGGACGACGCAGACCTGATGGTCCGCGGCACTCGAAGGGTGACAAAGACAGTGGAGGCCAGACGACGTGCCCGACCGCTCAGATTGGTAATCATCCTGCTCATAGTCTAACCCTTCGACCATGGAAGTGCCGGATGGCTACTTCGGGACCTTGAGCGGTGAGATTCCGTGGGCATAGAGGTAATCAAAGATCTGCCGGGCAACGGGCGCCGCGGCCGCGGCCCCATAGCCACTCTTGTCGATCTCTACGCAGACAACGTACTTGGGCGGTCGATCTCTCGGCCCTCCGAAGGCAACAAACCACGAGACCGGCTTCACGTTGGCGGCAGCGGTTGCGGTTCCGGTCTTTCCGGCGATATTCCAATTCGTGAAGTCGAACCCGGCAAAGTTGGCATAGGCCGTACCCGAGGTGGACTGCGTTGCCTCTTCAAAGCCGCGCAGCATCGGATCTGCGGTCGAGGCCGGCAGCGAGACATGGCCAAGCACCTTTGGCTTGATCTTCGTCACCTTGCCATCGGGAGCAACGAGAGCCGCCGCCATCTGTGGCGCATAGCGGGTTCCTCCATTGGCAAACGTCGCATAGGCGCTTGCGAGTTGGAGCGGCGTCACCAAGGTCTCCCCTTGACCGAATGCCATATCGACATTGTCGCCCTGGAAGTACGTTGCGTTCGGAAATGCGCTCGGATTCAACCGGTGCTGCTCGAGACGCAGCTGGGGAGAGTCCACCTGGCCCGACGCGGCGTTCGGTAGATCGACCATTGGATCGGTGCCAAATCCAAACTTTGCTGCATACTGTTGAATCTGTGTTGGACAACCCACATCTTGCTGGCAGAAACGCGCGCCGAGATTGTAGAAGAAGGTGTCGACCGATTGACTCAGCGCGGTGGAGACATTGATATAGCCAAGCGCTGAACTTTCATCATCATGCAGGATCTGAATCTTTGGCGCCTTACCCTCGCGGAAGGTTCCGGTGTCGTCATAGAGCGTTGAGCCGGTGATGAGTCCATCATTAAGCGCCGCAGTAGCGGTCACCATCTTGAAGGTCGAGCCCGGCGTCTGACCACCACTGATCGCGTAATTATTCAGCGGCTCACCGTACTCATTGAGCAGAGTTTGATACTCGTTCTCAGAGATGAAGGGAATCCAGAGATTGTTGTTGTAGGTCGGGTAGCTTGCCATCGATAGGACGGCGCCGGTCTGGGCATCAAGAACAACCGCCGCTCCAAAGTCGGCCGTCACCGTCGCACGAAGGCTGTTGATCTTGTTCGCAAGCGCGGTCGAGGTGGCCTTTTCGAGGCCGAGGTCCAAGTTGAGGTAGAGATTGTCGCCTGGGACCGCCGGTGTCGTCGAGTTGCGCGACACTGCTTGGCCCGCTGGGTCGACGGTTACCTGCTCGATGCCAGGTTCCCCATGAAGTTGCGCCTCATAGGAGGCCTCTAAACCGCTTTGGCCGATCTGGCTCTGCTGGGTATATCCATCACCTTGGAGTTTTTCGAGCTCGGTCGAGCTAATCGCTCCGACATAACCGAGCGCCTGCGCGGCGAGATCACCCTGGGGATAACTCCGGACATAGCTCTGTTCGGCGGTCACACCAGGAAAAAGTTGTGGATGCTCTTCAATGTTCAGCACGGTTGCTGGACTGACATTGGTCGCCACCGGCACGGGCTGGTAGGACTCATACTGGCTAACCGTTGGCTTTCCATCTTTGATGGACAGTGCGGCGTAGATCGATTTCAATGAGGTATTGGGTAGCAGTGTTGCCAGCGCAGTAACCACCTTTGGATGATCAAGCGCGTTCTGCTGACTCAGCGTGATCTCCCAAGTTGCAATATTTGTTGCGAGCAAGTCACGGGGCGTGCTTGATCGCGCAAAGATCTCGCCACGAAGCGCCGGGACCTCAACATCTTTAAGAACAGTCTGACGTGCAAGACCGTTCGCCGTCGCTCCGTGGACGACCTGCAGATCAAAAAGTCGCACCCCAAGGGTCGCAAAGAGTCCAACGACAACAACCGCGCCGACTCCAATCCGAAGTCCAAGGCGGGCATCGTGCTGCTCTTCAAAAACAGATGAACGGCGACGCGTAGACGCTGAACGAACCGGCGAGAGCGTACCCGTTGGCTTTGGTCCGCGAATGCGCCGAAGCCGCTTCGAAAGGCTCCGCCGACTGAGCCGGGGTCGACGTGAACGTCGAAGGCTGTTTCGAGAACGCCTCATGATGATGATCTGTTCAATGCACTTCCACTCGTGGGCATCCTCGGGCCAAACCCAAGCGTACGGATGCTCGAGAGCGCCCAACGCCAACCAACGAAGAGGACCGGTGCGAAGACCAGGGCACCGATACCGACGTTGAAAAACGTCGCGAGCAGGTGGACACTGAACGATCCTGGCTGGCCGATAATCGAAGCGACTACTGCGAAAACAAGCGTGCCGACGACACTGCCTAATCCACTGCCAGAGAGGCGAGCATTGTATAGATCATGTCCAAGTGGCGAGTTCACAAAGGCCCCGATGCCGTAGCCAACGAGTGCGAAGACAAAGGCGGAGAGCCCAAAGGGGGTGGAGAGCAAAAGATCCGCCGCTGCGCCAGCAAAGAAGCCAACTACCGAACCCACCTCGGCTCCCGCAACGATGCCGGCAGTAACGGGAAGGACGATCATGAGGTCAGGGTGTGCTCCAAGGATCACCACCTGAGTAAGGACCGTCTCTTGGAACAAAAGTGAGAGCGCGATGACAACAGCCGCCTTCAGCCACGTGGGGTCCTCAATCATCACTGAGGCACCCAAACACTTCCTGTGACTCGAAAATGATCATGCTGGAGGTAACCACTGCATCACGCTGATGTACTGCAAAAGGGTGAAGTTCACCGATGACGAGACTTTGATCGACTCCAGTTGGCCGGTGGCTGACTTTTTGACTGAGGTCACCCTCCCCACCGGTATCCCTGGTGGATAGGCACCGTTGTCTTGACCGCTCGTTACCGCGACCTGTCCGACGAACGGCACCTTCGATTTCGACTGGATCTGATGGAGGGACAACCCATTGCCAGTGCCCTGCGCCTGAAAGTAGGTCGGACCGAGGAGCACACCGACACCAAAGCGTGCGTCGATAGCGAGCTCAACGATCGACTGCGATCCCGACGAACTCAAAATCGTGCCAACCAGTCCCGATGGCCCGACAACCGGCATCCCAGGTCCGACACCATTCGATGTTCCAAGGTTGATCTGGATGGTCTGTTCAAAGTTTGAAGCCGCTGGTGAGATCACCTCACCGGCGACGGTGGGCACATTCAAGAAGGGTAGGTGGCTCAACGATTCGATCTGCTTCGAGGCAGCGAGTGAGAAGTTCTGCTGCGCCGACCGACGCTCAAGTGTGCCGATCTGTGCACGTAGCTGTGCGTTCTGGGTCTCGAGCTGCCCATAGTGAACTGCGCCGGCGAAGACATCTCCAATGGGATGAAGAACCGCTGAGGTTGCACGCTGGAAGGGAGAGAGGACATCGACGGCTGCGTTACGGATGTGTCCAATACCCCGAGCGACGGCACCGTGGTAGTCGAGCGTGACAACGGTGATGGAGATCAAAAGCAAGATCAGCAGGGTAAGCCGTTGGTTACTCCCCCGCGCAATGGCCATCGCAGCGATCTACTCCGTCAACGCGATGAGGAAAAGGACAAGACGTCGCGTAACAGATCAAACTCTTCGAGACACATCCCACTTCCCAGCGCCACACAGTTGAGCGGGTCCGTCGCGACCACAATCGGCATCCCTGTCTCGTTCATCAGTCGCTGCGCGAGGCCGTGCAAAAGTGCACCACCACCGGTGAGGTAGATACCGCGCGTCATCAGGTCAGCAGAGAGCTCCGGAGGTGTCTTGTCGAGCGTCATCTTTACTGCCTCGACGATGAGGCTCACCGGGGCTTCGATCGCCCGGCGGATATCCTTCGAGCTTGCAAAGACGGTTTTTGGAAGGCCAGTCACGAGATCGCGACCACGGATCTCCGCGCCGATCTCCTCTTCGAGCTGACAGGCCGAGCCGATTGCGATCTTGATCTCCTCAGCGGTTCGATCGCCAAGTGCAAGGGAGAACTCTCGCTTGGCAAACTCAATGATCGCCTCATCGAGTTCATCGCCACCGACGCGGATCGACTGACTGACCACTATTCCACCAAGCGAGATGACGGCGACCTCCGTCGTGCCTCCCCCGATGTCAACGACCATGTTTCCCGTCGGCTCATTGATCGGCAACCCCGCACCGATTGCGGCGGCCATTGGCTCCTCGATGATGTACGCCTTTCGAGCACCGGCATACTCAGCGGCCTCTTGAACGGCGCGCTTTTCGACACCGGTGATTCCTGATGGCACGCAGATCACCATCCTTGGCTTTGCAAATCGGCGAGAGTGCACCTTGCGGATGAAGTAACGCAACATCATCTCGCAGATCTCAAAGTCCGCGATGACACCGTCTTTCAGTGGGCGGATTGCCTGAATATTGCTCGGTGTCCTGCCGATCATCATCTTCGCTTCGATGCCAACCGCTAAGGGCCGATTGTCATTGATGTTGATGGCGACCACAGAGGGCTCATTCAGCACAATCCCACGGCCACGGACGTAAACCAAGGTGTTGGCCGTGCCAAGATCGACCGCCATGTCACGGCCGACAAACCCGAAGGTATTTTCACGCATAACTGCAGCTCCAAATTCGCTGTCCAACGAGAAAGAGGCTAGATGATCCCCTCAGCTGGGGAAATTTCATCATCGGTGTTGGACCTCTCTATGTTCGCGCACCCCTCAAGCCTTTGCCTGGCGGGTTGATCACCGCTTTCGTTAAGAAATTTGCGGAAAAAAGAGCGTGATCTCACGCGCTGCTGCCTCGGGGCCATCGGATCCGTGGATCAAGTTCTCGGCGAGTTCGAGGCCATAGTCACCACGAATTGTTCCTGGCGTCGACTCAGCTGGATTCGTCGTTCCCATCATCGATCGCACAATCCGCCAGGTATCAGCTGGTCCCTCGAGCACGGCAACGAAGGAGGGCGACCGGGTAATGAACTCGACAAGCTCCCCAAAAAAGGGGCGCTGAGCGTGCTCGGCATAGTGCTGTTTGGCGACGTCTTCGGAGATCGTCCGCACCTCACCGGCGATGATTTTGAGGCCACGACGTTCGAAACGGGTAAGAACCTCTCCGATGAGGCCACGCTCTACGGCATCAGGTTTCAAGATGATCAATGTATTTTTCATGGAGTTACGAGGCTAGTCGGCCTCTCGCACCCCTCGCCGCGCCGACCACGTAGAGCGACCCTGTGACGAGGACAGCATCGGTTTCGGTGGCGATGTTGATCGCCTCGCTGAGTGCATCGACGACGTCAGGAATCACCAATACCTCGATGCCTACATCTCCGATCCGCTCCGAAAGCGCCTGGGCGGACTGGGTTCTCGGGGAATTGGCCTCACAGCAGATGATCTTGCTCACCCGATCGAGGCCCATCGCCAAAAGCAGTTCAAGAGGATTTCGACCTCGCAGACATCCAATCACCAGCACAATCTTCTCCACTCCCGCAAAATCCTCGCGAAGCGCTGCGCCAAGCGCGGATGCACCCGCCTCATTGTGTGCGCCATCGAGGATCACGAGCGGCTGGCGACCAAGGACCTCGAGACGTCCGGGAACGGTGACCTTGGCAAACGCCTCGGCGACAACATCTTCATCGAGCGGGGCGCCGAAGAAGGCCTCGACGGCCGCAAGGGCAACCGATGCATTTAACCCCTGATGAGATCCATGCAGATTCAAGAAGAGCCCCTCATAGAACTGGCCGGGCGTACGGATATCGAGCACGCGTCCACCCACCGCGACACGGTTCCCGATGCAAGAGAAGTCGTCTCCCCGTCTCCAAAGATCACTTGCGCCGACACGCGCTGCTTCGTCGGCAAAGATCTTGACGATCTCACTATCTTCCTCGCCGATTACCGCGATCGAACCAGCCTTGATGATTCCCGACTTCTCGCCTGCGATGTCCTTCCGGGTTGGGCCAAGGATCTCGACATGATCAAGTGCGACATTCGTGACAACCGCGACCTCGGCATCGATCACATTGGTTGCGTCATAGCGTCCACCAAGACCGACCTCAACAACAGCGACATCGACCGCCGAGTCCGCAAAGTAGCGATAGGCCAATGCAGTCACGAGTTCAAACCAGGTCGGCGCAAGATCGATGCGACCCGACGTAAGGACAAACTGTTCAAGGGCCTCAAGTGCAATAAGGAGCTCATAGAGCTCTTCATCGCTGATCGGCACAAAATCCCTGCTGATGCGCTCATTCATGCGCTCAAGATGAGGACTCATGATGGTGCCCGTTGACAGACCGCGCGCAAGCAAAAGCGCTGTTGTAATCCGAGTAGTGGAACCCTTGCCGTTGGTGCCCGTGATGTGAATCGATCGGTAGGCCTGATGCGGATCAGCCATCACCTCGACCAACGCTTGAATTCGCGCCAGCGTCGGGGCTGCAGATCTTCCCGCGACGCCACGCTCGATCGCCTCAAGATTGATGTGCCGGTCCAGCCACGCGAGGGCGTCACCAAAAGATGGAGATTCGACTCCGGTCAAACCGAGAACGCTTTGGCTAAATCAGGATGCGACGCGGCGGGTGCGATCGGACTTGTCACCCGATCGAGGAAGAAGTGTCGGTGCAACTCGCTCGAGCACCGTCTCCTTATCGATCACGCAACGTCCGACGTCATCACGACTTGGAAGGTCATACATGACCTCAAGCAATACCTCTTCGATAATCGCGCGAAGACCACGCGCACCGGTACCGCGAAGTAGAGCCTGATCGGCGATCGCCTCGAGCGCGTCATCGGTGATCTCGAGCTCGACATTATCGAGTTCAAAGACCCGCTTGAACTGACGGACCAGTGAGTTTTTCGGCTCAACCAAAATCTGGACAAGCGCCTCTCGATCGAGATTTGCAACCGCGCTAATGACCGGAAGACGACCCACAAACTCGGGGATCAGGCCATACTTCAGCAGATCTTCCGGAAGGACTTGGAGCATCAACTTGCCCTCGTCCTGCATTTTATTTCTCTTCACGTCAGCGCGAAAGCCCATTCCGACCTTGCCGACCCGCGATTCGATGATGCGATCGAGGCCAGCAAAGGCCCCTCCACAGATAAACAAAATATTTGTCGTGTCGATCTGGATGAACTCTTGGTGGGGATGCTTGCGTCCTCCCTGAGGTGGTACCGAAGCTGTCGTTCCCTCCAAGATCTTCAAAAGCGCCTGCTGAACTCCCTCACCGGAGACATCTCGGGTGATCGAGGGGTTCTCGCTCTTCCGGGCGATCTTGTCGATCTCGTCGATATAGATGATGCCCGTCTCCGCTTTCTTCACGTCATAGTCCGCGGCCTGAATGAGTTTGAGAAGGATGTTCTCAACATCCTCGCCCACGTACCCAGCTTCGGTGAGCGCAGTTGCATCAGCAATAGCAAAGGGAACGTGCAACATACGTGCGAGCGTTTGCGCGAGAAGGGTCTTGCCACAGCCGGTCGGGCCCAACAACAAGATGTTGGATTTTGCAAGCTCAACCTCAGACCCCGCGTCCGTACCCGCCTGCACCCGCTTGTAGTGGTTGTAGAC
>CAIVND010000033.1 GCA_903907185.1 uncultured Acidimicrobiaceae bacterium | reverse complement strand
CCAGTGATCTCGTCGTATACAGTCGCCGCACCGTCGAGGTCTTCGCGTGACTGATCAACGTAAGCAAGCTGAACGGTCGTCCCGATCTGCAGTGTCCCTGCATCTGGCTGCTCGTCACCGAAAAGCATCTTAAAGAGCGTGGTCTTTCCTGCACCGTTTGGACCAATGACACCGACGATGCCACCCGGTGGGAGCAGGAATGAAAGATCATCGATAAGAAGCCGATCGCCAAAACTCTTCGTGAGACCATGCGCATCGATGACCTGATCACCGAGTCGAGGACCAGGTGGGATCGAGATCTCTAGGCGGTCGGGACGACGGTCAGCCGCCTCTGCCTCGGCAACGAGATCATTGAAAGCATTGACTCGAGCTTTGCCCTTACTTTGACGAGCTCGAGGTGAAAGACGTATCCACTCCAACTCCCGCGCGAGGGCAGCTTGGCGAGCCTCATCGGCCCGCTCCTCACCGGCGAGGCGTGCCTGTTTCTGCTCAAGCCATGAAGAGTAGTTACCCTCCCAGGGAATTCCCGCACCTCGATCGAGTTCAAGGATCCACCCAGCCACATTGTCGAGAAAATACCGATCGTGTGTCACCGCTACAACGGTTCCGGGATATTCCTGGAGCGTCCGCTCGAGCCAGGCAACTGACTCGGCGTCGAGATGGTTGGTCGGCTCATCGAGAAGCAGAAGGTCTGGCTTCGATAGAAGAAGTCGACACAGCGCCACCCGTCGCCGTTCACCGCCTGAGAGCTTGGTCACATCGCTGTCTCCCGGCGGGAGCCTTAGTGCATCCATCGCGATCTCGAACGTTCTGCCAAGATCCCAGGCATCGGCGGCGTCGATCTTTGCCTGAAGGTCCGCTTGTTCTGCAAGAAGTCGATCGAAATCTGCCTCGGGATCGGCCATTGCCATACAGACCGCATTGAACTGTTCGAGCAGCGCCATCGACTCACCAAGTCCATCGGCAACATTTCCTGCAACATCCTTTGAGGGATCAAGATCTGGCTCTTGTGAAAGGAAGCCAACGCTGAATCCTGCCGTCAATCGGGCCTCGCCGCTGAAGTCCTGATCCAATCCCGCCATGATCTTCAAGAGTGAGGACTTACCTGAACCGTTGGATCCAATGACGCCGATCTTGGCACCGGGGAAAAACGAGAGATTTATTCCCTTCAACACCTCACGGTCGGGAGGATAGAAACGACGAAGATCACGCATGGTGTAGATGTATTGAGGAGCCATACTCCAAGTGTTGCCGACTTCAAACGACGTTGCGGCCACTTTCACGCTGTCCGCGGGTTAAACCCAGTCGCTCGCTTGAGATTCAGCGGTGAAAATCAATCGACACAGATCTGCAGAGGAGCAAAATAACTGCACCTACGATAAATAGCTGCAAAACTGCCAGAGAACTGATTTTCTACCAAAGGGGTTGTCCATGAAGCGATCGGCGAGTTCGTCACTGTCTGTACGGGCTGGAGTAGCTGCAGCGGCCCTGCTTGCGGGCATGACGGGGCTTATAGGATCCGCCCCTGTTGGCGCATCCACGATCCCAATCTTGTTGCCGTTATCGAGGGTGCGCTCCTCGAGAGCGAACTGTCGACTGAGCGCCTAGTCATCGAGATCACCGAAAGCGTCATGCGGATTGATGTCGAAGAGTCAGTCCAGGTAGCTGAACGGCTCAACCGTTTGGGCGTAAGCATCGCACTTGGCGAAATTGGAAATGGCTACGCCTCACTCTCATATCTGTCGATTCTTAACCCAAAGATCATCAAGATCAACCGCTCCGCTCTCACCTCGGTATCAGAGACACTGAAGAACGAGTCACTCGTTGAAACTGTCGTTGCTCTCGGACAACAGCTGCACTCCACTGTTGTCGCTGAACGGATGGAGACAGAGCGTCAGTACGAGCATCTCCGCCACCTGGGATGCGATCTTGGTCAGGGCTTCCTTTTCTCCCCAGCGGTCCCAGCAGACGAGGCAGCCAACTTGGTCGGTCGCGTGATGGGTAATTAAGCGCTAACTCCAGTGCTTCGAGATTGTCCGTTTTCCCTTACGTAAGACGGGTGCAACCAAAACTGCACGCGCGATCTGACAGAGCCAATCAAAACCAACAGACCGGGTTGCAATAATCGCGATGGATGCCCAGCACGAGCTTCACGATATTACCGAGCAGCTAGCACTCGCCGGTTGTGTCGCTGCGAGAGAAGAGGCGGAGGAACTCCTTGAGGTCGCTGGTCAAGACCGAGGCCTCCTCACCGAGATGGTCGCTCGTCGGGTTACGGGAGAGCCAATCGCCTGGATCACTGGGAGTGTCACCTTCTGTCAGATCAAAGTTCATGTTGACACTGGCATCTATGTTCCGCGTTGGCAAAGTGAACCCCTTGCGCTGCGCGCAGTTGAACGGATGCCACCAACAGGTGTCGCCATCGATCTGTGCACCGGAAGTGGCGCGATCGCAAAGACCATATCGAACTATCTGCCACTGACAAAGGTGATGGCCACCGATCTCGATCCTCGCGCGGTGAGCTGTGCACAAACAAATGGCGTCACTGCCTACGAGGGCGATCTCCTTGCTCCGATTTCCTCCTCCTTTCATTGCGGAATCGACCTCATCGTCGGCGTCGTACCCTACGTACCGACGCCGGCACTGGTGCTGTTATCGCGCGACACCCTCACCTTTGAATCGACACTCGCCTATGACGGCGGGGAGGACGGGTTAACCCTTCTTCGACGAAGTGCCACAGAGGCTACAAAATTCCTTGTGCCGGGTGGCGCCATCCTTCTTGAGGTTGGTGGCGACCAGGCCGATGCGTTAAGCGGACTGCTCGACTCGCTCGGTTACCGCCAGATCGTGACAATGCTCGATGAAGATGGCGATCTCCGGGCGATCGAGGCGACCTTTCAAGGGTAGAAAGCACACCCAAGTCCTCCACCTGCTTCGACGATCTCGGGTGTCAGGCGGTGCTCTTGCCCCAGCGCCTCGACGGGCCATGCCATTATGCTTTGTCGGGCATAAACCATGACTGGGGGCAGAACACGTTGAGCGCCAAACGAAAATTTTGCGTTATCGGAGCCGGAATCGGTGGCATGTCTGTCGCTGTTGCTCTGCGACAGGCAGGGTACGAGGTGGAGATCTTCGAACAGGCACCTCAGTTTGCTCGAGTCGGAGCGGGAATTCAGATGCTCCCTAACTCCTCGGCGGTACTACGGGGTCTGGGAGTTCTTGAGCGCCTGGAGGAGCTCTCCTTTAAGCCATACTCACATCTCAACCGAGAGTGGGACACCGGCGAGATTAAACGTGAACTCCCCATGCCTGCCTCGCTGTATGGATCTCCATTTCTCTGCATGCATCGCGCTGATCTGCATGAGGCGCTCGCCGATCTCGTACCCATTGAGACCATTCACTTCAACAAGAAGCTCATGGGACTCGAACAGCGAGGCGATGGGGTCGAGCTCAGCTTCACTGATGGAACGCATCACCTTGCCGACGCCGTTATTGGTGCCGATGGCGTTCACTCGCGCGTTCGCGACATCATTGTTGGCCCGGACCAGCCAATTCATAAGGGCAGGATCGCCTACCGTTCGGTCTTCGATTCCGATCTGCTCGGCGGATTTGATATTGGATCTTCGCGGACCAAGTGGTGGGGACCTGACCGCCATATTGTGATCTACTACACCACCGCGAAGCGCAGTCAGCTCTACTTTGTGACGAGCGTTCCCGAACCCGCTGAGTGGATTACCGAAGAGTCGTGGTCGGCCGAGGGTGACGTCGACGAGCTACGCGAGGAGTACTCCGGGTTCCACCGAGACGTGCAGAACGTGCTTGAAGCCACCCCCAACTGTCACAAGTGGGCCATCTTAGAGAGAGAGCCACTCACCCACTGGAGCAGCGGTTCGGTTGTGCTCCTTGGAGACGCCTGTCATCCGATGACTCCCTATATGGCCCAAGGTGGCGCAACTTCGATCGAAGATGCAGCGGTGCTGACGCGTTGCATCGATGAGGTCAACGGCGAAGACCTCTCGAGTGCATTTAAGACCTACGAAGATGTCCGTAAACCGCGGACCTCGCGCATCCAGGCGATCTCCAGTGCAAATACGTGGATGAGTGGAGGAGACGACGACACCTCGTGGCTCTACGGTTACGACGCATGGACGGTGCCACTTCATCCCTAACGATCACCACCGCACGTCTAAATGTCGTGATAGCGACGCTCGTAGTACTTGAAGTACTTGGTCTGTGTAGCGTTTTTGGCGAAGTCGTCATCGGGTAGCAACTGGTTCTAACGACGTTCAAAGCGAAACACCACTGGTTTTTAGGAGAATATCTCCGTCTCACTCGTGCCGTTCGATGTCGTCGTGGTCGCCGTTGCGCCCCGCTCCCAAGCGACAACCCTTCCACGCACCGAGATTGCCACCGGCACGCCTGGACCAGGGGGTCGACGCGCATCAGAGGATCGGACGAGCAGAGTCGTTGTGGGATCCCAATCTGGTCGGACACGGATCACTGCGTCATGGCCGTAGTACTCCGAGTCGATCACTTGACCGGTTGCATGAGCGCCACGCAGATCAAGAGCAAGTACGAACTGCTCAGGTCGGATGAGAATATTGAGAGCAGAACCATCTTGGTAGTTGCCCGGCAAGGCCCCGCCGTGCTTAAAGATCAGATGACCAAATGGTGACTCTGCGCCGCCATCGCGTGCGATACCAGCCACGAAGTTTGTCTCACCAAACTCAATGGCGAGATCGGGAGTGAGTGGGTGACCGTAAAGATCGATCGGAGCATCGACCTGGCCAATCCGTCCCCTGGCGATCAACGCAACTCGATCCGACACTGAGAGCGCCTCGTCTTGATCATGGGTAACCATCAGTACCGTTGCACCAGTATCACGAAGTACGCGGCGTACATCTTGACGTACGGTCGCTCGCAGGCCCGCGTCGAGTGACGAAAATGGTTCATCTAAGAGCACGAGAGCAGGCTCGACAGCAAGTGCACGGGCAAGCGCGACGCGTTGTTGCTGGCCTCCAGACAGTTGATGGGGATAGCGACGTCCAAGGGTACCGAGGCCGACCATCTCTAACAGTTCATCGATACGCGGTCCACGTCGATCCTTACGGGCAAGCCCAAAGCCAACGTTTTGGTTCACGGTGAGGTGAGGAAAGAGGCTTCCGTCCTGGGGTACATAACCAATACGTCGTCGATCGGGCAGGACAAAATGCGATCCGTCGTCCACCACCTGATCGCCGATCTGAACCTTGCCACTATCGGCACGTTCAAAGCCCGCGACAATCCGCAAAAACGTTGTCTTTCCACTTCCCGATGGACCCAGTAGCGAGGTAAACGACCCAGCCTCAATCTCAAGATCGAGGCCACGCAGCACCTCCTGTGTCGCATAGGACTTGTGAAGGTCACTAACTCGCAGGCTGGTCATGAGATCGCGCCCGCGAATGGTCCATCATCGTGATGAGATGGAAGGCGATCAAAGAATCTTCCGAGCACATACGAGGGTACCGCGGCGATAGCGATGATCACGAGCGCAAAGGGAGCGGCCTGCCCATACGACAGATTTTGCTGGTATGCCCAAAACTGTGTCGAGAGAGTCTGAGCGCCCGTCGGGATAAGGATCAACGTGGCCGTAAGTTCCGTCACGGTCGAAAGGAAGACGAGACAGAAGGCCGCCCCAAGACCAGGCGCGATGAGCGGAAAGGTCACCCTCGCAAAGACTGCCAATCGACGAACACCGAGTGAACCCGCAACCTCCTCGAGACCAGCAGGAGCTTGCGCCACGGAGGCACGAACACCAACGAGCGCCAGAGGGAAGAAGAGCAGGGCATACGCGATGATCAGCAGTGGCGACGACTGGTAACCAAAACCGTTGGCAAAGTGCTCAGAAAAATACGAGAGGGCAAGTGCAATGACAAGTCCGGGCATTGCAAGAACGAGAAAGGTGGTCTTTTCAAGCAGAAGCTGAAAGCGATGTGGATGACGCACGACGAGAAGAGCAACCGGAAGGGCCATAACAGTCGCCACAAGACCAGCCACAGCTCCGTAGTACCCAGTATGGAGAGCCGATGAAACTAGCGTTGTGCCCACAAGCGAGTGCGCACCACCCTCAAAGATCCAATAGATCGAAGAGCCGATGGGTACGCCAAGTGCGCCAACGACGAGCGCTGCGTAGGCAAGTAGTACCGGTATCTTCGCCCGACCAAGAGCCCGTTGCGAATCCACCCGCTGGACGCCTGAACCGACGCGGCTCGTGCTGCCCCGACCCCGGGAAAAGCCCTCACCAACAAGGAGAAAGAGGCCTAAACCAACGAGGACGAGCGAGAGCGCACAGGCTGATGCGGTACTAAATCCGATGGAGAGATCGGTAAAGATCTCCGTTGTAAAGGTCTGGTAGCCAAGAATCTCAAATGCTCCGTACTCAGCCAAAATGACCAGCGCGACGAGCAGGCAGCCGCCAAGTATCGCGCCACGGGCCTGACCAAGTGTTATCCGAAAAAAGGTAGAGAGTCGACTGGCACCGAGACTCCGAGCGATCTCCTCCTGCCCGGGATCAGCTCCCCGAAGGCTCGCGGCTACTGGAAGATAGACAAGCGGATAGACAGCGAATGTCATAACGAGTGCTGCACCCCGAAATCCCTGCACCCAAGTTGACAGTGACGACCAGCCGAAACTCACAATGAAATCAGGGATCGCGAAGGGGATGACGACAAGCACCGCCCAAATATGTTTTCCCGGGAGATCGGTTCGCTCCACGCCGTATGCCGCGAGCGTCCCGATCAATGCGCAGAGCACTGTCACAACGACGGTAAGTCGCACAGTGTTCCACAAAAGGTCAAGGGTGAGTGACCGCCAGATGAGATGTCCAACGCTCGAAAAACCACTTCCCGATGCCTCAGCGAAGAGGAAGGCAAACGGAACGGCGAGGATACCTACGACAACCAAACTGAGAAGAATCAGCAGTTTTGGACTCCCTGTGCCCGAACGCCGAATCACCTCAGCGTCGACCCGTGTCGAGGTACGTCAGGCACGACCGTAAACAATTATTTTTGTGTCTCATAGCAGCTGGGCCTCGCGCAGCAGTGCGATGACCTGCGTATCGGAACCAATCTTGCCCACACTGATCGCGTTTGGCTTGAGATCGTTAAATGGCGTCTCGGGCTGAGCGGTCTTTACTCCGGACGCGATTGGATATTCGAAGCTGATTGAGTGAGCGATCACCTCTTGACCCGCTTTGGAGACCAAGTAGGCAAGAAACTTCTGTGCCGCGGCCTGGTGCTTCGACGACTTCAAGATTCCTGCACCCGAGACGTTAACGACGTATCCCGGATCACGTGGAGCAAAGTAAGTGATCAGCGAATGTACCTTCGCTGCCCCAATCTGGGCTCGCATCCTGTACCAGTAGTACTGGTTGATAACACCAAAGGCGACGGTGCCGCGATTGACCTCATTGTCGATGGTCTCGTTGTTGGGGTAAACATGACTCCCTGCGTTAGCCTTTATTCCCTCCAACCACTTCAGCGTGGCAGCCTTTCCATAGGACTCGAGGACCGAACCAACGAGCGGCTGAAAGTCAACTTCACCAGGTGCAATCGCAAGCTTGCCGCGATATCGAGGATTAGCAAGTTGCAAAACACTCGTTGGAAGCTGAGACCTCTTCATGAGACTTGGGTTATAGACCAAAACACTCACCCGGGCAGATACGCCAACCCAATCGTGTTTCAGCGAGTTATACCGAGATGGAACCTTCGCCAAAGTTGAGGCATCAACCTTTGCAAGGAGACCTTTCTGCTGCAGATACTCAAGGGAGGGCGAATCTTCAGTAAAAAGGATGTCCGCGGGCGAACGCTTCCCCTCCGCGATGATCTGGTCATCAAAGGTGTTCTCTTCGCCACTGCGTACTGCAACTTTGATACCAGTCTGTTTGGTGAATCCCGCCACAAGTGCTTCTGTCGTCTGAACGTGCTGTCCGTTGTAAAGCGTGATGGTGACTGGTTGCGATGCACCCGCTGTTGAGGATCCCACTGCGGTCGTTGCGGTCGAGATTAAGGTGAACAAGGAACAGATCACAAAAGCCCGTGCGCCAAAGCGAGTGAGTCCGGTCTGCGCTTGGTTCCGTTGCATCTTTCCCCCCAACCTTAAGTATCAGGTACGCCTGAATTCAGGTGTACCTGACAACATAACGACGTTGGAACAGTGTGTCAACCATTCCCCTCCTCGTGGCGTTCGTCAGCCCCAAACAGTGACTACAGCTGGTGTAGGGGTTAACCCCGCGCTAGAGAGCACGCCAGTGTTCGAGCCAGCGCATTCGCCATATTTGTCATGATGCCGGCTGGTGTTCTGGGTTTTTTGTTTAGCCGGTGACGTTGGACTCTCAAGCGTGATCATCATCTTGGGTACTGAACGGCGTGATTTATGCTCGCGAAGTGGCACCGATGGGTTAGCTACTCAATACTGAGAAATGGGAGATGCGATGACCGCGATCGACGACCTTGTCCAGGCAGCATCGGGTTTTTCTTCAGTGCTCGGGAGTACGAAGACGAACCAGCTGTCTTTCAAGACTCCCTGCTCCGAATGGGATGTATCCGAGCTGATACAACATGTGATCGCTGGGACTGATCGATTCACCGCTTTGGTGCAATTGGAAGACGAAACTGAGCAGCTTCGAGGGTGGCCCAACAGCGATCCTCGAATCGCGTTCGACGAATCATTTGCGGACTTTCACACGGCGATCAGTGCACCGGGTGCTCTTGACGGGCGCTACACGCACCGAGTGGGTGAGGTCGATGGACATCGTCTCGTCCTTATGCGAATGAACGAATACCTCGTTCATTCCTGGGACCTCGCTCAGGCCACCGGCCAACCATCACCATTCGCCGATTCCTTTGCCAAAGTTGGCCTCGCCAATGCGCAGCTGATCCTCTCCGAGCGCCCCCGCGCGGAGGGCGGCACGTGGAGTCCCCCGAGGAACATACCCGAAGGCGCAAGTGCCTTTGATCAACTCGCGGCGTTCTGTGGGCGCATGATTCCAACCATGTAACTCAATATTTTGGTAACTCGATTTTTGAGTAACGCAATTCTTGGTTCCGAGATTTTGCGACGGCGCCGTGATGACCGCCACAAAATTTGTCGCCACTGGTATCGTGATCCACGTGGATACCGTCGAGCTTGGCAAAACAGGTCTACAGATAAGCGTCGCTGGTCTTGGATGTGGTGGCGCAAGCCGACTCGGTCAACGACTCGGTGCGAGCACCGAAGAATCGATACAAATCGTTCGTGAGGCGTTAGATCTCGGGATCACCTATTTTGACACGGCGCAGGCCTATGGAACTGAGGAGATTGTCGGGCATGCACTGAAAGGCCATCGTGACGAGGTGGTGATCTCAACCAAGGCGAACATCGTGCGAACTGATTCGCGGAGCGAGCAGGCAAAATCGATCCGTTCTGCTGTCGAGGCCTCACTTGTCAAACTTCAGACCGAGACGATCGACGTCTTCCATCTCCACGGAATCGCCGATGACGACTATGACTACTGCGTCTCTGAGGTACTTCCGGAACTTCTTTCGCTCCGTGATCAAGGTGTGATCCGGTATATCGCCATCAGTGAACTCTTTGGAAAAGACTCCACCCATGAGATGCTGCAGCGGGCGAAGTTCGATGACTTTTGGGACGTTTTCATGGTGGGATTCAACCTCTTAAATCCCAGCGCGCGACTCACGGTTCTGCCGGAGACGATGAGCAACAACATCGGAGTTGAGGTGATGTTTGCCGTTCGACGGGCTATCAGTCGTCCCGAAGTGCTGCGAAAGATGATCGTCGACGCCTCAGCAGAGGGGCTGCTCGACGCTTCGGCGCTTGATCTCGAAGACCCGCTCGGGTTCTTAGTGCACAACGCGGGGGCCTCTTCAGTAGTTGAGGCGGCCTACCGATTTGCTCGCCATGAGCCTGGTTGTGACGTTGTACTGACTGGCACCGGCAACCGTGAACACCTTCGCGAGAATGTCCGGTCGATCAATCTCCCCACACTCCCCGAGACCGATCTCGAACGACTCCGTTCACTCTTCGGGCAACTGACAATCTTCACTGGAAACTGACCCAGCCAGCCAATCGCTCAATCACAATCGACCGATTGAGTAAAGGAACCGTGTTCTTTCCTCATCCATCGATCGATCTCCTGACCAAGATGTTCAATCTCGCTCAGACGAAGGACCGACCTCGTCCCAGTCGCCGACGAGTATCCCAAAGGACAATGTTCCAGGGGAATTCTCTCAACACCCGGGGCAACAGCCTGTTGACGAGAGCGGCTGTAGACATCATCAGCTGAAATCGTCGTTGATCACCGCTAGTCCACGACAACCCAAGCGTGTCTCGAAAGGCTGGCGGAAGAAAGCCTTTTGTGACAAAGAGGTGGAGTCCACCGAGGACCCTATGCATTGGAACCGGAAGGAACTTGAGAGAGGCAAACTGCAAGAGATAGGCCCGTGTCGCTTCGTCCACCGCCAAGAGTGAGATCGATGCCGCCCAATAACTTTCGAAAGACTCCCTCGTCGCTGGCCACATGGATATGGGCACCTGGAGTGTGGTGGCGAACCGGGAACAGTGTCGATAGAGCAGATCGAGAGTCTCTGGAGAGGTCGACCGGTAGAGAATTTTGATGGCATCTTCCAAACCGCGAAACATGCAAGCAGCCACCCAAAGTTGCAGTTCGGGATCGGAGGCGTCATAGGGTACGGGACTTTCGGAATCTGATTGAACGTGCCGGTGTTGACTGTTGACCTCGCTGCGGAGAATCAAACGCTCTCGATCAGTCCCAAATAACGCGATCATGATGTAACCAAGTGTTGTTCGCGTTCGCTTCACTGGGTGGTGGAAGAGCGAGCCATCTTCGACTCTGCTTTCAACGACTCCATGACCAACAGGAAGCCGAGAGAGCTGCATGATCACATTTGCTCCAGCCCCGAGGAGAGCCATGCCGTTCATGAGCATCTTTGTGAGTTCAGGCTCGATTTCTTTCTCGCGCACCCGCCTGCGCTCTGGTCTTCGAAAGGTCTTCAATGAACCCTCACCGATTCTGCTGCAGGACATCACCACACGGTGAGCAGTTGATTGTGCCAGATCGAAGTCGGTGGTGACCAAGAGGCAGTGTGTGAGATCTATCCAGACTGACGAGATCCGCTTGGAGATCCAAGAGATTCACCTCTTGAGATTACCAGTTGTGTTCAGATTCACGACCGCCGTCGGTGGTCTTCGTGGTCGCGAGTGGGCTACGTTTCCTGCCATCGATTCAGTAAAATTGATCGATGAGTTGGAATGATGCAATTCTAGAATCTGCCCGCGGTTGCACAGTTGAGATCCATTCGTGCCGATAGGTGACGCTGGTCCCTCTCAGAGCAAGAAGCTCGGCCTGAAGCCAGGGCTACGAATCCACATTGATTCTCCGCCGCCAAAGTGGAGCTTTATCGATCCTCCAAGCGGTCTCATCTACTCTGAACCGCCCCTACCAGCTGATCTTGTTCTGAGTTTCTTCTCTGAAAGCGCACAGCTTGACCGCCGACTTCCCGCTCTCGTCAAGCAAATCTTTCCGGTCGGCGTGCTTTGGATCGCGTGGCCGCGTCGTGCGGGAGGACACGAAAGCGACATCACCGACAACATCATTCGAACGCACGCACTCCCGCTCGGAATTGTCGATGTGAAAGTAGCAGCGATCGATGCCGACTGGTCAGGTCTGAAGATGATGTGGCGAGTTGAACTTCGCGGGCAGAATTCCAAGCGGCGTTAGCCGACCGTCTAGAACTCTTGCCCGGCACACTTCAAACGTTGATTCAACTTCGAACTACGAGAGGCTCGAGAGCACCTCATCAATCGTTCGGACATGGCAGATCTGAGGAAAGATGTCGTCCAAGAGTGAGGCAAGCTCCGCTGGGGTGCCGTGGCAACCATCACGCAAGACGATTACCTGATAGTCGAGATCGCGCGCAGAGTAAACCGATGAGGCGACTCCGATGTGCGTGGTTCCACCAATGATTAGCAATGTGTCGATCCCGCGCGTTCGAAGTGAAAGATCAAGCGACGTTGCATGGAATGCAGACCAACGGTGCTTGGTAATGATGTAGTCAGATGGACTGACGTTG
>CAIVND010000032.1 GCA_903907185.1 uncultured Acidimicrobiaceae bacterium | reverse complement strand
GGTACCACGGGATTCGCTGCAGGACGTTGGCTTCGCTCTACCTGGAAGATCAATCCGGAGTTTTGTGATCTGCGACGGATGGTCTTTTCCATCACGATTGGTGACACCGCGAGTTCAAAAGATCTCCTAATCAGCGCTCTTCGGGCACTCGCAAAGAGTCCAATTGCTGCTCAGGAGCACACAACAGTTATCTCTCGTTGGCCAACAACCGTGCCGATCGCCGCTATCTCTCTTCGAAGCGCGAGAAGTTCCAGAAGTAGCGCAGTTCGCACACCGGAGGCGATCGGCCGTGTCGGATCAGAGATGATCGTTCCCTATCCGCCTGGGGTTCCCCTCATCGTTCCCGGAGAGATTGTGAACGAAGATGTTGTCAACTCTCTCGATCAACTCATTAGCGCAGGATGTCGCCTCGTTGGGCTCGATGATCAGAGCGGGGACACTCTGCGAGTTGTCGACACTGACTAGATTGCGGCCTATCGGGCCTCGGGATATTTCGCGTTCTGGGCATGGGCTAAGAACTGATCGACAAGTTGGTGGCATCGTTGCCTTGCTCGCTCAATCTCGCGGGCAGTGTCGGCCATCACCCGGTCAAGATCCTCTCCCGCGACAAGCAGCGATTCTTTGCCTTCGACACACCATCGCTCAACGGTAGGCAACGTAACCTCTGGATGGAACTGCAGAGCGAGAGTCTTCCCGTACCAATACCCTTGGGGACCCGACTCGGTGTGCGCGATCGAAGTGATGCCCGCACCGTCGGTCCACCGGTCGAAGTGGAACTGGAACCATGGACCTGATGCGATCAGTCTTTCATCATGCGTTTGGAGTTGTCTCCATCCAATCTCCGGTAGTGAGGTGGGTGCTACAACCAGTCCTAGCGCACTTGAGATGAGTTGGCCTCCAAAACAGATGCCGAGAATTGGCAGATTACGCTGTTGAGCTCGCAGTACCAAGGAGCGCTCAGACTCGACTGACCTCTGATATTTTTCGTCGTAGACCGACCAGTCTGAGCCCAAAAGGACGAGGAGTTCTACATCTTGATCCGCTGTCTTTAGGGTATCCGGGTCGTCGCGCTCGTATCGGGAGAAGGTTGCGCCAAGGTCCCTTAGCCTCTCCCCGACAAACCCATCATCATCATCTCCAGCGTTTCCGACTACTGCAACGCGCACCGTTTCCGCTCTCTCTGGGGAATTGAACTCCACATCGTAATGTGAGCAGGATCTCGACCCAGAATCGGCCACTAAGAGTGTGGCATTAGGTCACAGCGGTTCAACTACGATTGCCCTCGTATCTCGGTTACTTAGAGATGCGCCAGCTCCTCCTGTCTTTCTGGCAATTGGGGCATGTGGAGAGGTGCGAGAGCGGCCGAATCGGACTCACTGCTAATGAGTTGACTTGGGAAACCGGGTCCGAGGGTTCAAATCCCTCCCTCTCCGCTCGCGGTAATCCGAAGTGTGCGCGATCTCGAGATGGGTGCGACCGGTTGGATTCGCGAGCCAGCAACGGGACTTCGCGGGCCAACTGGCGACTACACTGAGAGGCCGTCGTACTAGCAAGAACAAGCGCTCGTAGCTCAATTGGATAGAGCATCTGATTACGGATCAGAAGGTTGGGGATTCAAGTTCCTCCGAGCGCACCACCTGCGGATCTCTCATTTACTGCGCTAATTGATTGCACTCCGCTGATGATCGCCAGGAACTCGCGATTGCAAGCACCAGGTGCTCGAAAGGCCCGAACAGTGCCCCTCCGGCGATGTGGGACAGTCCGTCCCAAGTGAATCTTCTTGTCGGGGGTGATCACCGAGCCTGCGGGTGGATCGTCTCACCTCGGGCCAACATCTCGACAAAATGGCCAATGCGCCTGGAGCGGGTTTCGGGTTTCTTGGCATTTCCGATCCTGTAGAGGATGGCGTACCGATTCGCACTCGTGAGCGTCTCAAACATCGCCTTTGCAGAAGGATTTGTACTCAGGGCAGTGGCGAGATCTTCCGGCATCTCGATGCTGGCTTGTCCAGCGTAGGCGGCCTCCCATCTACCATCCTCTTTCGCCTGCCGGACCTCGTCTTCGCCGAATCGGTGCATTCGACCGGTGACGATCAACCTTTCAGCGATGTCGACGTTCCGTTGAGACCACGGGCTGCGCGTTTTTCGAGGCGTGAATCGTCGTCGAAACGTAGCGTTATCACGACGCCCTATTTGACCATCAATCCAGCCAAAGCAGATTGCCTCCTCAAGGGCCTCGTCATAGGAGATGGCTGTTAGAATTACCGTTCCCTTCTTGGCAAGTACCAGCCACACGCCCAGTGAATCGGCGTGATGGATGCTCAACCATCTTCGCCACTCGCTGGCGTCCCCGACCATTAGCTCTGGAAGATCCACCGGCGTTGATTGTATTCGTCACCTGCCGTTGCGGGGCAGACAACTAGCGCTTGCGCTTAGAGGGCTGGCTGACCCCGTTCATTTCCGAAGAGCCCGTTATCTTCCAGCCAAGGAAAAATGGACCCCGTCACCAAAGATCATTGAACAAGCTGAGCGATAAATAACTTGCAACAATCGATCCAAATGGGAATTGAAAAGAATCAATTTTTCTTGTGATCAGTCTAAAGTACGCTGCTCACAGACTTATCGAAACGCTGTCGCAGTGTGGGGCGCTCGTACAATTGCATGCCTTGCTCACCGAACGAAGACGAACAAGCTCAATTTCCACAGGAGGTAACCCGTTGACCGATGTCATCCCTCAGGACGAGCAAATCGCCGATCATTCCGCCGTAGCGACATCACCAAGTTTCGAAGTCATTCCGCTACGGGGACTACCCATCGTCGCCGTTGTGCTCATTGGGCTCGTCGTTACAATCGCACTGAACAA
This sequence comes from uncultured Acidimicrobiaceae bacterium, assembly GCA_903907185.1. Taxonomy (GTDB): domain Bacteria; phylum Actinomycetota; class Acidimicrobiia; order Acidimicrobiales; family Bog-793; genus CAIVND01. The sequence continues at coordinate 1,495 of CAIVND010000032.1, read as the reverse complement.
AGCGTGGGCCATTGACTTTTTTCATGTGGTCGGCGGTGGAATGTGGACTGCAATCGATCTCTTCCTTGGATTTGTCATCGGGCCGATCCTCGGTCGACTTTCAATCCCGGCTCGCATCGAGTTCACGACTCGGTTCATGCCGAAAATGGTGCTCATCATGCCAACTCTCGTTATCTGCACACTCGCGGCAGGATGGCAAATGGCTCGAAGTACAGGAGACTTCAATGCGAGCTACGTGGACCACGGGTGGCTCGTCGCATCGATGATTGTCGTAGCAATCATGGCCGTCGTCGCTCTCGGTGTCCTGGAGCCTGCCAATATTGCGGTGCTTTTCGAGTTACGTAAACCACAGCCCAATGGACAAGTGATCGCACGTCTCATGCGGCGATTCATATTGACCGCCGGTATCACAGGGGCCATGCAGGTCATAACTCTTGTCATCATGACCAGATTGGCAACGTCATGAGCACCGCAGAATCTTCTATGACTTCCCAGCCGGCAACTGATAACGACACTGCGGGGAAAATTTCTGTACTCAATCGCCGGCTACCACCCGTGGCTGAACTCGCTGTTGCGTCCGTTGCTCTCATGCTCTCTGGCGGTGTCTACCTCGCAGCGCATCTTCCTACTCCTCCTCCACTCGCCCCCGCCATTGGATTAGTTGCAGCAGGAGCCGTTCTCACATTTGCATCATTGTTGCTGCTCATCCGAATTCGACCTTTTGCTTGGAGCACGTTCTTTTTGGTAGCGAAATGGGCATTTGCTGCCTACCTGGTGATTGCCGGCATTCTGGCGTTTGTATTCATCTTCGACCACACCAGAGGGTCGACGTTGGTGGTACTGATCTTGACGCTCGTAGTCTTCGCTATTGATGTTCCAATGATCATTGCCTTCACGGTTGCACGATTTGAAGAAGTCGATCCCACGACTCAGGCGCTACCTTCCCTGTGAGGTTCTTCCTACAATCGGTCGCCAAGTCGGTCGACTGGCCGCAAGACGCCCAGGGCAAAATGACCACGGATCAGAAGGTTGGGAATTCAAGTTCCTCCGAGCGCACACTGGCATTGCCCAACTGAATTAGTGGGCGAACGCAGCCCATCGGCGGATTCCAGGGGTCACCTCGAAGGATGCAAAACCCTCGGATCCTTGTGAGGTCTGCTTTCCAAAGCTCTTAGAGCGGTGACCTCTCAGCTTGGCCGGGCGACTACTCGCTCACTCTCTGACTTTGATTTCATTGTGGACTCAACATATTCGTTCCGGAGGAACAGTGCTGAGATCGATCCACCTACGCCAATGGCCGCGCAGACGAAGAATGTCACTTTGAATGCGAAGAGGTTTGGAATGAGACGGTGGTGATCGACGCTTGCGAGGACTGTAGTCAAAAGAGCCACCGCAAGTGCAGGTGACGTACGCCGAATCATATTGAACAGTGCTGAGCCATGTCCCATATCCGCGGAGGAGACGTTTGCAAATGCCGAGATACTGACCGGAAGAT
>CAIVND010000031.1 GCA_903907185.1 uncultured Acidimicrobiaceae bacterium | reverse complement strand
GACCCTGCTCGGTGATGCCGCTCATCCAATGGTGCCACGGGGATCAAATGGTGCAGGACAGGCGATCCTCGACTGTCGCTCGCTGGCAGAGTCGTTGGCAGCGACATCAGACCCCGTTGACGCTCTCGCTGTCTACGAGGCTGATCGGCGTCCAAAGACCACTGCCGTTGTCTACAAGAACCGCAAAGAGCCAACCGATGTCATCTTGCGTGAGGTCTGCCTTCGCACCGGTGATCAGCCATTTGAGCGCCTCGAAGATGTCATCACCCAAGAGGAGATCCGGGCGATCACGGAGGGCTACAAAAATACCGCTGGTTACTCAAGGTCAAACCTCACCTAAACCCGCTGCTAAACCAGCAGTTAGCTCCTGAGGAGGTCTGCCCTAACCAAGTGGGGCCTACTCCGCGCGCGGGTGAATGATGAGGAGCGGAACCGTGCAGTGGTGAAGCAGATACTCGGCGACCGACGATTCCAAGATCGCGCCAACGACTCCGTGCACCGGAGCACCGAGAACAACCACACTTGACTCGTGTTCCGTCGCGGTCGCAAGGATCTCCCGTGCAGGGTCACCATCACGTACCACGAAGGTAGAGGTGATACCCTGTCCAGCAAGGAGCGCCGACGCGTCCCTTTCGGAGTCCTTCTCTCTTTCGGTCAGCGACTCCTCGATCAGCTCCCAGGCATTTGCCGATTCGGCGCCAGCGGAGTCAAACATCACAGGACGGTGCCGGACGAAGACGACGGACATCTTGCCCTTTGCCGCCTTAACGCTGGGGATCACCGCAGAGATCGCGCTCAGCGAGATCTCTGAATCATCGATCGCCACCAAGACGTTAGAAAATAGGTCAGTCGCCTGTTCTGCCATTACAACCTCCGTGAGATAACCATGTCGCGTGCAGGGTTCGTGTCACGGGCAAGGATTGGACTCTTATGCCGAACTGTAAGAGCAACTTGTGAACGTGTCAATCATCATGAGGGGAATCGCTGGCTCTGAACTGGAACGATCGACCTCACCCCCACCTTTGGCGTCTCTCGATAGCTGGGAACCTCGCCGTGGGAGCGATAACCCTGGACTCCGCCCGAAGCCGAGATGCCAATCTGGACCTACCCTCGGCTACCCATGCCGAACCTCAAAGAATTCGTTTCAAGGATGTCCGAGATGTGGAATGCTCTTGTGTTGACGAATCGCTCGCCAGATGTGAGTGTTTAGTCCGGCAAACAAACATTGTTTCCTAAGATTGAGCCTTCGGGGGGCCGCTACGTTCTCTCGCTGGGTGCACTGCGGAACCATTTACCTGAAAGAGAGAGTCCATGTACGACGGATACAAAATTCTTGATGTGCACGGCCACGTGTCGGTGCCTGCTTCGTCACGTTCCTACGTTGCGAACCTGCTTGCCTCCAACACAGCTGGCAAGAGCCCATTCGGCGAAGGTGGACGTGACCCAGCAACACTTGAGGAGTACACAAAGACCGCTGCTAGTCACGTTGCCTACATGGATGAGCGCGACATCGATGTGCAGATCATCGGTCCACGTCCTTACATCATGATGGGACAGATGCCAGCCCACCTGCTTCCCTCGTGGACCAAGTACGTGAATGGCACAATCAAGCAGCAGGTCGACATGCATCCAACCCGTTTCCTTGGCGCAGCCCAGCTCCCACAGTTGAGCAGCGCAGAGGACCTCTCGCACTGCTTGCCTGAACTCAAGCGCTGTGTCGAAGAACTTGGTTTCGTCGCCGCCTACTTGAGCCCAGATCCAGCTGGTGTCCGTTCGACCCCAGGCATGAATGAGCCGTACTGGTATCCAGTCTATGAGTACTGCGAAAAGAACCAGGTACCGATCATCGTTCATGGAACGACCTGCCTCGACCCACGCTTCGCTGTGGTTCCACAGAACTACCAGCTCGGCTTCGTCATGGAGCAGTACCTTGCGACCCAGATCCTCTCGCACAGCGATGTGTTCGAGAAGTTCCCCGGCCTCAAGGTCATTGTCTGTCACTGCGGTGGAGCGCTTGACCGTTTCATCCCCTCAGACGCCCACCTTGCACAAAAGGACCTGTCGCAGAACTTGTACTTCGACACCTGTGCACACGACGTCAACTACCTCACCGCTGCGGTCAAGCAGCGCGGCGTTGACCGTCTGGTGTTTGGTACCGAAGCTCCAGGATCTGGTGCAGCAGTCCGCCAGGAGGGTGAAGGACCAGGAAAGACCGGTGACGACCTCGTCCCCGTTATCTCCTCGTTCGACTTCCTCACCGCTGAGGACAAGAAGACCATCTTCAACACCAACCCTGCAAAGGTCTTTCCTCAGTTCACGAAGGTCTGATCGCTCCGCAGGAACTGCTTTGATTACAACGCCCGTCCCGATCTCGGGGCGGGCGTTGTACTTTTTTTCCCGACTCCTAGACTGTTGCCATGCAAAATCGATTCTTTAGCTTTCCCAACCCAGTCAACGATGTGGCTGCGCGCAGTGTCGGCGCGGGTGTCCTCATCATGGCAATTGTTTGCGTTGCGACAAATACCCTCTGGCTGACGATTCCCTTGGCCTATGGCTTTGTCGCCCGTGTGCTCACCGGTCCGCGACTCAGTCCTCTCGGTCGGCTCGCGACCGGGGTCATCGCTCCCCGCCTCGATCGATACAAGAAGTTGGTTCCCGGACCACCAAAGCGCTTCGCACAAGCAATGGGTGCCACCTTCACCGTGAGCGCACTCGTTCTCTGGCTCGTCGGTGAGGGATTAGCCGCAAGGGTCCTCGTAGGACTGCTGTGCGTGCCAGCGCTCCTTGAGTCAGTGTTTGGCTACTGCGTTGGGTGCAAGATCTTTGCGGTGCTGATGCGCCATGGCATTATCTCCGAAGCGATCTGTCTTGAGTGTGCAGATATCTACAGCAGGAAGACCAAGACACTCCAGAACAGCTAAGCCCTCCAGAGCAGTTAGCCCTCCCGGACAGTTAGTCAGGGTAAGTTGTTGCGATGGTCTCGCCTACCCTGCTCGTTGCCACGACGCAACTGCCCTCTATTGCTACCGGTATCCGGATCTCTCTCCATGTCCTTGCTGCAGCCATCTTCGTCGGTGGGCAGTTCACCGTCGCTGGACTTCTCGGAACGATCCGAGGATTTGGCGATGGCGCTACCAAGGCGGTCGCCCACGCCTTTGGTCGCCTGCAGTGGCCCGCCTACTTCATCCTCATCCTCACTGGATTTTGGAACGTTGCAGCGATCCATAGCGGAACCACATCGCACTCGTGGTTTGTTGTCCTTTCGATCAAGATCGCCGTTGCACTTCTTGCTGGGCTGTTTGCCTATCTCCATCAGCGTTCACGGTCGCGGGCACAGCTTGCGGCCTTTGGCGGCCTCGCCGGCATCGCTTCCTTAATCGCCTTGATCCTCGGTGCGCTGCTCAGCGCCTGAGGACTGGCTCTCCGCCCCACGCACTCGATATTCGCCGATAGGGACAAGACCGCCGATAACATGACAATTATGAAAAAGGACTCGGGCAATTAGCGATCTCCTCGAACGCTTGGAGCTTCGCGATTGGCGAATGACGCCGCAGCGTCGCGCCGTCGCTGCCGTGCTTCGCGGTGAGAACGTCCACCTCAGCGCGGAGGTGGTCCTGAGCCGCGCGAGACAAGAGCTGCCAGAACTTTCTATGGCCACGGTGTACAACACACTCAATGAACTCGTCGCCATGGGCGAGATCCTCGAGATTGCCAACGGAAGCGGTCCAAAGCGCTATGACCCAAATGTCTTGATTGCACACCACCACCTTGTATGTACCTCATGCGGTTCATTACAAGATGTGGCGATCCCTGCGTCCAATCCCCGGCTCAACGCCGATGAGCTTCACGGCTACCTGATCACCGGCACGGAGATCGTCTTTCAAGGACTGTGCCCACGCTGTCGCTGAGCGACACCGGGCGATGCTGACTCGCAAAACGAACTCCTAGCTCTCCCCGGCTGGGATCGAGCCCATCTTCCCCGAACGAAAGTCTTCGAAAGCCTGCTCAAGTTCCTGCGTCGAGTTCATGACAAATGGACCGTACTTGGCGACCGGCTCTCCGATCGGTTCTCCACCAAGGATCAATAGATCAAGCTGCGTCGCGGGCGATGCGGTATCAACTGCCCCCTCAACCGTGAAATAGTCCCCACTTCCAAGGAGGGCAAGCTGACCAGTGCGCAGGGCATGGTGCTGTGAACCAATCGATCCCATGCCACCAAGGACGTAGACGAGGCCATTTTGGTGCGATGGCCACGGAAGTGTCAGCTTTGCGCCCGGAGCAATGGTCGCGTGGGCCATGGTGATCGGCGTGTGCGTGGATCCAGGACCGGCGTGGCCGTCGATCGAACCGGCGATCACGCGAACAAGCGCACCACCGTCGGGCGACCGCACCAACGCCAGTTCGTCGCGTGAGATGTCTTGGTACTTCGGATCGATCCACTTCGCTCGAGCGGGAAGGTTCACCCACAGCTGGATGCCATGAAAGAGGCCACCCGAGGCGACGAGCTCCTCCGGTGGTCGTTCGATGTGCAAGATTCCAGCTCCTGCGGTCATCCACTGCGTGTCGCCGTCGCTGATCAGGCCGCCGCCACCGATCGAATCACGGTGCTGAAAGGTGCCATCAATGATGTAGGTGACCGTCTCGAAACCACGGTGCGGATGCCAAGGCGTACCCTTCGCCTCGCCCGGTGCATACTCCACCTCACCCATCTGATCCATATGGATAAACGGGTCGAGGTCGGCGTTGCTGATACCAAAGAAGGCTCGGCGAACGGGGAAGCCTTCGCCCTCAAATGCCGAGGGTGCAGAGGTGAGCTGACGCACCGGTCGCTCTTGGAGGAATGCCTCATTGACGGGCGTGAGAACGGGAAGAACCATCTGATCATCAACAGTTACTGCGGGCACAGTGTGCTCCTTTCAACTTGGCGCTGGTAGGCGCCTCGTTCATAGCCAGATCGGCTGTTCTGCTAGCTATAACGCACGAGACCGATGGTTTGTTCCATGAGGCTACCGGTAGGTCGTTCGGGAGCCGACCTCAACACACTTAACTCCGTGAGTTGGTATCGGCGTCCTCACCCCCCTGCTCTCGGCCAGAGGCCAGATGACGATCGATCCCTCGAAGCACAGTCGCCACGGAGGAGACGGCCGATCGGGCGTGACGCGGTGACGTGGACCGCTCTCGGACTTGTCGTCGCTGCAATCTTGGTCGTTACAACTCGGCACACGGTACCTCGAACACCCTCGGTCTCTGCCGGTTCAACTCCCCGTCACAGCTTGGCTACAACGCCAAGCTCAACCCCGACCTCACCGGGGAAATCAATCCCGAAACCAACCACTTCGACGCTGAGTACCACCCCGCCGCTTCAAGCAGTCAAGATCACCCCCACGACTGCGACCACGACCACGACCACG
>CAIVND010000030.1 GCA_903907185.1 uncultured Acidimicrobiaceae bacterium | reverse complement strand
TCAAGCCGTAACCGACGATTGTTCCGATAAATCGAACAAGTTGGGAGGGATGCGTAAAGATGACAGTTAACGAGACGGTGGCGCCCGCCACAACTTGAGCGATCATCCATACGGGGGTCGGCTTCTTTGGCGAATCTGTAATTGGAACTGCTTCAGCTGGCTTGAAATCCGTACTATCTGGCGCGGTTGAAAACAGTTTACGTTCGACCTTCGACATGGGAATGATCGCCAAGACCGACAGAAGCATCATCGGCATGATCAACGGGATGATCACAGACGCTTCTTGAGAAGTGCCAAACCAGACGTCGACAATTGGAGTGAGTTGCCTGGTGAAGATCGCAAATAGAGACACAACCACGCTGAGCCCCATAAGTCCGTAGGTGGGAGTGCGAATGAGCTTGAGGTAGAGCTTTCTTCGCGCCGAAATCTCGATGGTTTTGTTTTTTGCAATCGCAGTGCCCGCCGTAAATCCGAAGACCAATCCGAAGAACGGGCCGAAGATGACGATCGCGATGAGTGCGATTGGGATTCCACCCACCTTGGTTTCCAGGTGAACGGGGTGCTGCGTGAACGCCTCCAAGGGAAAGGTTTGGACGTTGCGGACGACATGGAGCGGCGAGCCGGCGACGTTGGCGGAGACATGGGTTCCGAGGGTCACACCGCCGAATACCTGCCATCCGTCCGCTTTCAGTCGCTGAACGATCGAACTAAGATCGAAATCCCAAGACTGGGACATGTTGAAGAGGTGCCCGGACGAGTGACCCGCGAACGCGGCAGTATAGTCGTCCTCCTTAGCATAGCGAACCTCGTTGATGCCGGAAGCCCGCTGGAGAGAATTCGCAAGCTTGACAGCATCCTCGGATGTCCCTGCGCATGCGGTTATATTTTCGAAAGCAGCACCAATCCGAACCAGCAGGTAGATTTGCCCCTTGCTCAAATTCTCCGGGGCCCCATTCTCGGTGAGGGTCCTGATGAAGTTGTGGTCACGAATGCCCACTAGCGTATCCTTCGACTCGGTGACCTGGGCCGATACAATCGCTGTCGAGAACAGCGCGACTGCAAGGCAGACTAGGTACCGAAGGAAGCGAGACACGCCTCCCATTCTACAAATTACTGGGGATTTTGTGGAGATAAATCGCTATCTCGGAGCGCGGACTTCAGTCGGGATCGCTTGAAAGAAAGCCAGCCTAACCCCACCCACCATCAGATGGAGGCGGGCCACCTGGGCCAAAGCCGCGGCGATGAAGGGCGTTGAAGTTCCCATCCGTTAGGAGGATCGCAAACTTTGAGTGATATCCGCGTCCGCTTGAGTGCTTTTCAAGGTCAAGCAACAGGTGTGACCCTGCCATAGAACCATCCACCTGACGCTCGGAGAAGATGCCATCTCTCTCGTTGGTCGTCTCACGAGACCCTCTCGAGGCATAAGGTTCTGCCTTATAGATCAATTCCGCATCTCTATCGTGGAAGAACACCTGAGACGTGAACTCAGCGGTTACCTTGTCTGCTTTGGAGAAATTGCGAACCTTGAAGTGGATATGTGGGCATCTTCCCTCGTACCATCCCGGAAAGATCGTCTTGAACTGCACTAAGCCGTTGGCATCTGTAACTTGATAACCTCGAAGCCAGGTTTGACGCGAAGTGTCTTCATGGTTCATCGGGTTGCTCTCATCCGAATAAACCCCGGCGGCATCTGCGTGCCACACATCGACATGGGCGCCCTTAAGCGGGACCACCTTTCCATTCACTGCCTGCATGACGTCAAAGCTAAGGCGCAGCGGCAGACCCTTCAATACCGTCTCGCGAGTCGTGCCAGACAACAGGTCTTGTCGATGAAGCTTTTCGTCCACGAAGAAGGGTCCTTCCGTGAGTTCAGGACTTGCCACCAAATGCACCTGCCTGGTGGGCAGCGCTGCAAGGGCTTCTGATGATGGAGCGATAAACGATGCTCCACCTGCGAGAAAGAGTCCTGCCCGAGATAAGAGGCTCAGGGCCTCCCTTCTGCTGATAACGGTGCCAACCGGCGCGTCGTCGTTAACCATGCCCCTATTGTCTGCCTTTCAGATGAATTTCGTATGAAGGAACTTCAAACACGAAAAAGCGGCAGGATGAAGATGAACTTCACCCTGCCGCCTCTGTTCTGAGTGCTTAGGCTGATCTTACAGAGTCAGCGAGAAGGTTGCTGGAGTCCAGGTTCCGCAGTTGGAGCCTGAAGTTGCAGCGACAGTTGCCGTCGTAGCGGTCGTGGTGATCGAGTAGCCGGTCGTGGTTCCTGTGCAGGGGTTGAGGGGGATGGAACCGCCCATGTCCGTTGCGTAGTCGGCAAGCGTGCTGTCGTAGGCGTTGGCGGTGATGGCCTTGCCCTGGACTGCTGTTGCGAGTGCTCGAGCGTTGGTGTTGGCAGCGCCCTGTCGGCTGGCGTTAACCGAGCTGAGGTAGGACGGGAGAGCGATCGCGGTCAATATGCCGAGAATCAAAACAACGACGAGCAGTTCGATGAGGGTAAAGCCTTTCTTCATGGTGGATGTGTTTCCTTTAATCTTCCTAAGCGACTCTCGCCGCCTGATGAGATGATTGTCCGCCAAT
>CAIVND010000029.1 GCA_903907185.1 uncultured Acidimicrobiaceae bacterium | reverse complement strand
CTTACCGTATCGAAGGTACTTCCGGCGAACCTGCCTTTGCTCCAACAGGGCATGCTTGAATCCTCCTACTCTCAAGCACTCACCGTGGTTCACAACCTCACCAGCGAACTTGGCATCATCGCCGCAGCCACGAGCAACGACACCAACGGAGTAACCGGTGGATAAACGGATCCGTATCATCCTTGTGGTTCTCGTTGCGTGCTTTGCTCTGCTTTTTGTGCAGTTGAACAATCTGCAGATCCGCCAGGCTCCGTCGCTCGATGCCTCCCAGTACCAACCCACTCCGCCGGGAGTTGGTAAACCGCGCTACGAGGCACGCGGTGACATCGTGACGGCCGATGGCAAGATCATGGCAGAGTCTGGTCCAAGTCGTCCGAAAGACAAGCTCGGACCGGACCGCATCTATCCAGCGGGAAGTCTCTACACCGACGTCACTGGCTACTACGACGTGGTCGATCAAAACTCCACCGGTCTTGAAAATGAGTACAACCAATACTTGGTGAAACACCAAGCAAGTGCCGACTCAGTGAGTGGACTCCTTACCGAACAGTCCGGTACCGACACAGTCGCGACCACCATCGACTCCAAGCTCCAACAGATTGCCACGGCCGCGATCGCTCCCTATGGTGCAGCGGCTGTTGTTGCGATCGACCCAAGCACTGGTGCTGTCCTCGCGATGGCCGGAAAGCCAACCTTCAACCCAAACAACCTCTCATCACACAATCCAAAAGACGTGAGCAGCTACTACAACTCACTTAATCCGAGCTCTGGATCCTCAGGGCTGATCAACGCTGCAACCGGACAGACCAAGGCCCCGGGTTCGACGATGAAGGTAATCACCACAGCGGCGATCTTTGACCACATGCCTGATCTCGAAACCCAGGTCTTTCCACAACAGACATCCCTTACAATTCCCCAGACGCCGCTTCCGCTTCACAACTTCGGGGGCGAAAGTTGTGGTGGCCCTCTCGCGGTGATCCTGGCCCAATCTTGTGACACCGCCTACGCAAAACTCGGTCTTGAACTTGGTGCGCAGAACCTCGAAAAAGAGGCTACGGCATTTGGTTTCAACAAAGTACCGCCGCTAGATATCCCCTCCAATGAGATCGCGACTCCCTGCTTTCCGCTCTTAGATGGCAGTACTGTCGGCATTGCGAACTGCCCCTCTCCCTCTGATCCCTCTGCGACCATCGGTGAGAACAATCAACCAGGCATCGCTTACTCTGCAATCGGCCAGCAGAACGTAACTGAATCGGCCCTTCAAAACGCATTGATTGCGGCTGCAATCGCTAACGGCGGGGTCATGATGACGCCACACCTGATGAGTGCAATCGTTAACAGCCAAGGACAGGTCGTCACGACCTACACGCCAAAGCCCTATCTGACCGCGACCAGCCAAGACCCGGCTGACTCAGTCAGAGACTTGATGCTTGGCGTTGCTGCAGGTGGAACTGCATCGGGACTCTTCCCAGCAAACCTGCATGTTGCCGCGAAGACTGGTACGGCAGAGTCGGGGACCACTGGATGCTCTTCTCCCTGGCTGATTGCCACCGCACCCGCCGGTGCGAACGACACGCCAAAGATCGCTGTAGCCGCCGTAGTTCCTTCACAGGCCGGAGTTGGATGCTCGGAGACCGGAGCATCCGTTGCCGGTCCGATCGTCGCAAAGGTCGTCGGCGCCTATCTCCAGACAACCAAGAAGAAGAAGTAGTGACCATGCAGACTCCGCACACAATTGCGCCAAAAAAGGACTTCGCTCCCGCACCGAATTTGTCATCGAGAGTGCGTAGGCTGGACGGGAAATGAGCCAAAATACCCCTCCTATCTACAACGGTCGCTACGAACTGCGTAATCAGATCGCTCGCGGTGGCACAGCGCAGGTCTATCTTGCGCACGATATCTTGCTCGACCGTCCGGTCGCCCTAAAGGTCCTCTACCCTGAGCTCTCCGCTGATGCCTCATTTGTCGAACGATTCCGGCGTGAGGCTCAAGCTGCTGCCAACCTCTCGCATCCGAACATCGTGCCGATCTTCGACTGGGGCGAGTCTGGCAGCACCTACTTCATTGTCATGGAGTACATCGACGGTGAACCACTCTCGTCAATCATCCATACTCAGGCGCCTATCGATGTCGCACAGGCAGCAAATGTCGCGGCAGACATTGCAAAGGCACTTGGCTACGCGCACCGACATGGAGTCGTCCACCGCTACATCAAGCCGGGTAACGTGCTCATTACCCAGGACGGCCAGGTCAAAGTTACGGACTTTGGCATCGCCCGCGCGATTGGTGCGGATGAACAGGTCACCCAGTCCGGTCTTGTGATGGGAACGGCGACCTATTTCTCCCCCGAACAGGCACAGGGTCTTGAGGTCGATGGAAGAAGCGATATCTACTCACTTGGTGTGGTCCTCTATGAGATGGTCACGGGGCGCACTCCATTCTCCGGCGAAACACCCGTTGCGATCGCCTATCAACACGTAAGAGAGCAGGCCCCTCCACCGCGTTCCGTGAATCCTGCAGTCCCCTCGGCCCTCGAGGCAATCATCATGCAGGCAATGGCAAAGCTTCCTGCAGAGCGCTATCGAAGTGCAGATGACATGAAAGCGGACCTTGATCGATTCGTTCGGGGTCAGACAGTGCTCGCGGCTCCCCCTACCGAAGCATTTACCGGTCCAGCCACCGAGGTGCTCAGCGCGGCGGAGATAAACGCTCGGCTGAATGAGGATGGAGAGGCCAGTAGCGCCGAAAGTGAACGACGGGCGACGAACAATCGTAAATGGGCAGCAGCAGGAGGAGTACTCCTCATTGCGATCATTCTTGTGATGTTCTTAGGAGGTCAGCGCCTTGGCTACTTCGGCGGCGCTCCCTTCTTCAATACCCCGAACGTCATTGGCATGAAGCCTGCCGCAGCCATCGCTGAACTTGACCGAGCAAAGCTTCACGTTATCCAGCATCATGTTGCCGGCACGATCAACAACCAACACACGGTGATCCACCAGTCTCCCCCCTCCTCAGACACAGTGCGTTCAGGTGACATCATCACCCTCACCGTCGCTGACGCTGCACCATCAGCCCAGATTCCAAATGTCCTCGGTCGACTTGAAAGTAAGGCTATTTCGATGCTGAAGAACGCCGGCTTCAAGACGAGGGGGATCCCCGTTGCCTCGCTTGCTGGCGACGCGAAGCAGTTCCAGATCGTGAAACAGGCGCCGAATGGTGGGGTCACAAAACCGAAGGGCACGACAGTGACCATCTCTTACGTGCAGAACAAAAAGGTGAAGGTTCCATCCGTTTTGAACGACAATCTGCTCCAGGCTGGCAACGTGCTCTCAAAGAACAAGCTCAATAGCGGGACGATTACCTACACCTTTGACCCAACCGTGCCGCTCGGTGATGTGGTCTCCTCCTCGCCAACGATCGGCACCGTCGTCCAACAGGGTACGGCGATTGACCTCGTTCTCAGCCAAGGGCCGGGCGTCACCGTCCCCCTGTTGGTAGGTGACTCTGAGACACAGGCGATTGCAACCATCCAAGGACTTGGATTGATACCTCTCAAGGGAGATCCAGTCGCCACGCAGACCGCCGGATATGTCGGCAATGTCGCCCTGCAATCTGTCTTACACTCACACGCCAGAGTTGGCGACGAGGTCGCCCCAGGTAGCACCATCGTCTACCGCCTCGGTGTCAATCCAAATGTTGGACCGACAGGGATTACCGGGAATACCGGAATCCCAACGACCACGACAACAACGACCATTCCACCGGGCTAACTCCACCTCGAGTCCAACCCATGGGAATGGTCAGCTCGCGGTCGACCTTGAAAGCGATGCTTGGTGAAGGAAGTTCCCAATCAAGGTATGACCAGATTTCGTCAGAATCGACTCCGGGTGAAATTGGACACTCTCAATGGGCAGCTCGCGATGACGAATCCCCATCACGATCTTGTCCTCTGTAGTGGCGGTGATGAGTAGCGAATTTGGCATGGTCTCACGCTCAACGATCAGCGAGTGATACCGCGTCGCGGTCAGATTGGGCGCAATTCCCTTGAAGACACCCTTTCCATCGTGATGGACGATCGAGGTCTTGCCGTGCATGACCTCTGGTGCCCGCACGACGCGACCGCCGTAGATCTCACCGACACATTGGTGGCCAAGACAGACACCAAAAACGGAGACACCCTGACGGGCAAAGAAATCGATCGCTTCGCGCGAGATCCCCGATTCATCGGGTCTTCCCGGTCCAGGCGAGATGAGTAGCCCAGCAGGCTCGAGAGCAGCGATCGCATCAAGATCAACGGCGTCGTTTCGCACCACAACCGGCTCTGACCCGAGCTCGCCGATGTACTGCACGAGGTTGTACACAAAACTGTCGTAGTTATCGATGACCACAATCCGTGTCTTCATCTTGATGAGACTACCGGTCAAAGTTCACGGTTGACCAGCGCTCTGCCCTTCACCTCACTAACACTGCAGGCAGATTTCGAGCGATAGGGTAATGAGGTGAAAAAGCCGTTGAGCAAGATGAAAAGCCGCCGAAACAACCAGGCTCCGGGCTCAAGTGGTCGAGCACAGAAAAAAGGAACGGCCCCTCGCTCGACTACAGCCGGTCGGTCCGCCCCTCCTCTTTCGAAACGATATACACCACCAATTCCAAAGGAAGAGAAGAGAAGCCCAGTTTGGTATCCATGGATGATCCTCAGCTTCCTTGGACTCGGCATCCTCGCGATCATCGGTAACTACTCATCACTGTTGCCAGCAGCTCCCAGCAACTGGTACACGGTTGGGGGCATCGTCTCGGTTCTCTTTGGTGCGCTTGCGGCTACCAACTACCGGTAGGTCCATTTCACGTCGGACCTACCGTTCGCATTACATCGTTGTAATTCTCCCCAGCATTATCCACAGCTGTGGATAAAAGTGACGGTTTGCGGTGACAGACCTCGGGCTGATTGCGTCGGCGATCTCAACGGCATCCTCGTGGTACTTAGGCCTGGGTCACGCGCGCAGCTAGCGAGACGTGACCTCGCCGAGGGCTCGACCAATGTGATCGGAAAACGACGAGGTCAGCGCGTCAAGGGAAACATCGAGAAGCTCTGACACCACTACGCGGCTGCCCTGTGCCGTGCCGATCACCGTCGCGAGAACTCCGGCCTGCGTGCAACGGGCGATGAGTTCGTCAGGGCGAGCAGTTGCCAAGAGGACCCGTGAAACCGACTCAGCGAAGAGCTCACGATGGTCAGTAAGTCCATCAACGACACAACCAACCTGTGCAGCGATCGAACACTCTGCGAGCGCTACGGCGATGCCACCGTCGGCGATCGTGTGCACGCCGGACACAAGTTCAGGCGCGACCACATCAGCGGCCTCAGCACGGACCAAATCCGAGATCAGCTCACAGAGCTGACGATGTTCGACAAGATCAAGGGGGTCGAGAGCGCCGTTGCGAGCACCGTGAACCTCTCTTGCCCAACGAGAACCTGCAACATTGGATGACCGCTTGCCAACAAGCACAATTGCGTCACCTGACTGCCATGCTCGCGCTGGAGGTCGACGTACGATCGAGTCCATCAGGCCAATGACCGCAACCGTTGGAGTCGGGTCGATGTCGTTGCCCTGTGACTCGTTATAGAGCGATACGTTCCCCCCTACGACGGGGATGGAGAGTGCACTGCAGGCCTCCGCCATGCCGTCGATCGATTCGGAGAGCTGCCACATCACCTCTGGGTGAGTCGGGTTGCCGAAGTTCAGACAGTTGACAAGCGCCTTCGGCGTCGCACCCACTGCGCAAACATTAAGAGCTGATTCCGCCACCGAAGCTGCGGTCCCGAGACGCGGGTCGATCGCACACCACGCGGGATTTGCATCTGCACTCATCGCAAGCGCCTTGCCGTTAGTGAACACTCCCGGTCCGGCGAGACGGAGCAGTGTCGCGTCGGCCTCGCCCGGTCCCAAGATGGTGTTGACAAAGAGCTGGTGATCGTACTGCGAATAGATCCAGGCAGGATCGAGCACCATCGCCAGAAGGTCCTCGCCATAGTCAGGTGAGGTCAGTCCATCGACGGATCGATCGGCGAGCCGAGCTCGGTGATCCAACGGCTCTGCAAGGGGTCGGTGATAGAGCGGAGCCTCGTCGGCCAGCGACTTTGCCGGTACATCAGCAAGCACAGCACCGTTTGGTCCATCGACGATACGAAGGTGTCCGACACCCTCCTCATCGACACCAGTAACCGTGGCAATGACTGAGGCCTCGATCTCCCATCGCTTGCAGATCTCGAGCACAGCATCTCGTGACTGTGGTTCGATGATTGCGAGCATGCGTTCTTGTGATTCGCTCGTCATCACCTCAACGGCGCTCATATTGGGCTCACGACGAAGCACCGCCTGCACATCGACATCCATACCAAGTCCAGCTCGTGCTGCAGTCTCACTCGTCGCGCACGCGAGTCCAGCGCCACCAAGATCTTGAATTCCAACCACGAGCTGCGCATCTAGGAGTTCAAGGCAGGCCTCGATGAGACGCTTCTCCTCGTAAGGGTCACCGACCTGAACGGAGGGACGCTTTGTCTCTCCCTCAGCGTCATTGAATCCGGCAGAGGCAAGCACACTCACTCCACCGATCCCATCTCGACCGGTACGCGATCCGAGCAGGACACAGAGATTTCCTACGCCGGAGGCCTGGCCAAGGACGAGTCGATCTACGGGAAGTACGCCAAGGCAGAAGACGTTGACGAGCGGATTTCCTCGATAGCAAGGGTCAAAGGTGATCTGCCCACCGACAGTCGGCACACCAACGGAGTTGCCATAGCCGCCAACACCTCGCACAACGCCATCGAGAATGTAGCGGCTGTGAGGATCGTCAAGCGGACCAATAAAGAGTGGATCCATGAGCGCGATTGGGCGAGCGCCCATCGTAAAGATGTCACGCAAGATCCCCCCAACACCAGTCGCTGCGCCCTGGAAGGGTTCGATGTAGGACGGGTGATTGTGCGATTCGATACGAAGAGCCACCGCGACGTTGTCACCGGCATCGATGACCCCTGCGTTCTCTCCAGGACCAACAAGAACGTGCGCCGCCTTCGTGGGGAGGCGACCAAGGTGGACGCGCGAGGATTTATAGGAACAGTGCTCTGACCACATCACCGAGTACATTGCGAGTTCAACATCACTCGGTACCCGCCCAAGCATCTCGAGGATCGTTCCATACTCATCGTCTAAAAGGCCAAGGGGCACGTGCCGAGCGTCGTTGGCAATTTCGGTCGAAATGTCGAGGATTGTCATCTCTTAGGACCTGCCGACCGAGTCCGCCGAGTCACGCTTCGATACCGAAAAATGCTCTGCTGCGCCAAGAACCGAGGCAAAGAGCGAGCGTCCGTCGGCTGAGCCAAAGAGGAGATCAAATGCACGCTCGGGATGGGGCATCAGACCGACAACGTTGCCCATTTCATTCGACACCCCGGCGATACGGGCCACAGAGCCATTTGGATTGTCCATATAGCGAAGCACGACCTGGCCCTGGTCCTCGATGCGAGCCAGGGTCTCCGCATCACAGGTGTAGTTCCCCTCACCGTGATTGATTGGGAGACGGATCTGGTCCCCAGCCTGGTTCATCGAGGTCAAGATGGAGGAGTCATTTACAACTTCAAGGGTGGCGTTCTCACAGAGGAACCGAAGACCGGAGTTCCGCATCAGTGCACCCGGCAAAAGACCAGCCTCGGTCAGCACCTGGAATCCGTTGCAGATCCCAAGCACCGGACCGCCAGCCATGGCGAATTGTGTGACTGACTCCATGATCGGTGAGAAGCGGGCGATCGCACCACAGCGCAGATAGTCACCGTGCGCAAAACCGCCGGGGATGATGACAGCGTCTGCGCCTTTGAGACTGCGATCGGCATGCCAAATGATCTCTGCATCAGCACCGAGGCTCGATAGCCCCTCAAGAACATCGTGCTCACAGTTTGAACCCGGAAAGGAGATCACACCAACGCGTACGCTCACGAGCTTGTGCTCACCGTTATCTCATAACGCTCAATGACCGGATTCGCTAGCAGTCGGTCACACATCTCCCTGACGGTCGACTCGGCGCTCGATCGATCATCGGCTTCAAGGTCAAAGGTGATCACCTTCCCAACCCGTACGGTCGATGCTCCAGAAAAGCCAAGAGAACCTAGAGCTCTCTCGATGGTGCGGCCCTCGGGATCCGCGATTCCCTCGACTCCTCGAACATCGATGGTTACTGCAAAGTTCACGAACTGCTCCCTGAGATGCCCTGACCCCACCAATCAGAGAACTTTCGACCAGAGATCTGCTCATAGGCCGCAATGTACCGGTCACGGGTCTCGGCGATCACCTTCTGCGGAATCTCGGGAGGCGTTGAGGCCTGTCCCAGCCCGTCGACTCCGCCCAATCACGCACGGGTTGCTTGTCAAAACTCGGAGGTGCTTCACCCTCTACCACCGCGTCCGCTGGCCAGAACCGAGAGGAATCTGGCGTGAGGATCTCATCACAGATCGATAGTTCGCCGTCGATGTAGCCCAACTCAAATTTTGTATCAGCGATCACGATCCCCTTCGAAAGTGCGTGCTTAGCGGCCGTCGCGTACGCCGTGAGGCAGATCTCGCGTGCTCGCTCTGCGGCCTCGGCACCGACGAGTTCAACTGCCTCGTCATAGGAGATGTTGATGTCATGGCCTTCGGTTGCCTTTGTCGAGGGCGTAAAGATCGGCTCAGGAAGCTGTGCGGACTCCTTCAGTCCTGCGGGCATCGGCGTGTTATGAACCGTACCGGTGGACTGATACTCCTTCCAGGCAGAGCCCGAAAGATAGCCACGCACAATGCACTCGATCGGGAGCATCTCGGCGCGCTTCACGAGCATCGCACGACCAGCAACCCCAGGAATGTCTTCCGCTCCAGCCGGGAACTTCGAGGGATCGGTCGTAATGAGATGTGTTGGTGCGATGTGACGAAGTGTCTCATCCCAGAACTCTGTCATCGCCGTGAGCACCGCTCCTTTGTCAATGATCGGCTCTGCAAAGATCACATCAAAGGCGGAGATCCGATCGGAGGCGACCATCAAAAATTGGTCGTCGCCGACTTCATAGATATCGCGAACCTTGCCCGAATAAAGACGTTCCAACATCAACCCTTCACCTCCGAGAGAGCATCGATTGTTCGATGCGTATGTTGTAATGCTCGATCAAGATCAAACGCCTGATCGAGTACACCCTCAAGACTGTCTGCTCCAAGTCTTGCAATCAATTCCTCAT
>CAIVND010000028.1 GCA_903907185.1 uncultured Acidimicrobiaceae bacterium | reverse complement strand
CGATTCGTTAGTTGAGTAAGAGCCTCCAGAGACCTCGCTGCATCTTTTCCAAGCAGCTCTGAAACCTTGTCGATGTCAAGTTCTCGAAGTTGATCTGGATTTCCACCCTGGCGGAGCATCTGTTCCAGCTCATTCAATGCAGCGAGCTCAGCAACTCCCTCAAGGTCCCCAAGTAGGGAGAAGGGATCACCTCCCCCACCTTCAAACTCCTGCTGCCAGTCGAGCTCCGGCATCGCGTCGCGAAGATTCGAATTCAAACGATCCATCTGCCACGCAAGATCAACGTCAGCGAGAAGCTGATCACTGAGGGCACCAAACTGCGCCCGCTGACCGGGAGTCATCGAGGACATCATCGAAGCAGCGGCCGCCATCCGCTGTGCGAGTTGCGCGACTAGTTCATCGAGCGAAGCGGGATTGCCCGGGAACAGATCACCAAAGTTTTCCATGAAGCTCTTAAAATCTTCGTCGACCTCCTCACCTTGAGCGCGTCGTTCGATCATCTGATTAAGCGCATCAAGTCCATCTCGCAGATGAGCTTGATCCTCTGGTGATGCGTTCGCTAACTGCGAAGCCGCTGCATCAAGCTGTTGCTGGACAAGATCACTTCGAAGTTCATCTAGGAGCTGTTCGAATCTCTCCTTTGCATCTTGGGAGGCAAAGTTGTAATCCATAAGTTCTTCAATCTTGCCCAAGAGGTCCTCCGGCAGAAGCTCGAGCTGCACGCTCTTCATCATCGACCCGTCGTCGCTTCGTGTGGCCAGCTCCGTCCGCTCAAGATCGACCACTTCGGCCAGTGCTTCGGCCACGCGTTTTGCTAGATCATTCTCGGGCTTGCCAAGTTGGGATTTTCGCTCTGAAATTTTTTTCATCATCGCGTCTAGACCATCGACGCGATCGCCCTGAGCGGTCTCAAATCCATCTCGGAGTAAGCGTCGAAGCGCAGCGGCAAGATCTCCGTGATAGAGCAGATCGTCGGTCAGACCGGCGAGGACATCATCCGCATCAAAAACGAGTGGCGACGTAGACCCATCGAATCGCCCGTAACGCCAGTGTTGAGCAAAGAAAGATCTGCTCATCTCGCGCCGACTCCTTACCTAGCGAGACCGATAGGTAACAGCGTTGTCGAGCAGGTCTTTGTTCAGGCGACGAGACAGGTATAGGCCGTCGAGCACAAATTCCAACGCGCTAGCGAGTTCAGCAGGACTTGGTCCGCTGAACGACTTCACGACGTCGCCAAGTACTGGAAGATCATCGAGGTATTTGACGTACGAAGAGGCCGCTATATCTGAACCAACCTCGACCTCAAGACCGTCTTCAAATGCGCCAATGACCTCTCCGAGACGTTCTATTCCAACAAGATCCTTAAAGGTGTACAACAACGCAGTGTTCGTGAGAGCCTGAATGATCTCCTCATCGTCATCATGCTCGAGGGCTTCGATCTCAACTTTCCCGATCGTTGATGGCATCATCGATGAGAGATCGGAGGGCCTGGGAACAGCTACCGACTCACCGAGCCGAACCGCTCGGCTAACAGCACTTGCAACGAGCGTCTCATAGTTTGCGATGCTGACCCGAAGAGACACGCCAGAGCGCTGATTGATTCGCTGACTGACTCGAGCGAGCTGACTTAAACGGGCAACGATCTCTGCCATAAATTCGGGGACAACAACGTCGATTCCATCAAAGGCACCAAGCTCTGCCTCTTGTCTCATAATGGCAATCTCCGTTGCGACTTCGGAGGGATAATGCGTGCGGATCTGAACGCCAAAACGATCCTTTAGCGGCGTGATGATCCGGCCGCGATTTGTATAGTCATCAGGATTCGCCGACGCGACAAGCAGCACATCTACTGGCAGCCGTATCCGATGACCTCGGATCTGTACATCGCGTTCCTCGAGGATATTAAGTAGGCCAACCTGGATTCTCTCTGCCAGATCCGGCAGTTCATTGATCGCGAATATGCCGCGATTCGACCGTGGCACAAGTCCGTAGTGAATCGTTAGTTCGTCGGAGAGATAACGACCCTCAGCGATCTTGATTGGATCAACCTCACCGATAAGGTCCGCGATCGATGTATCGGGAGTTGCAAGTTTTTCACCGTATCGATCGTCTCGACCCACCCAATCGACTGGTGTTGAGTCACCCAACTCAGCTACCAGCTGTCTCGCCATTGCCGATACCGGATGGTAGGGATCGTCGTTCATCTCCGATCCCGCAACGATCGGTATCTCCTCATCAAGCAGACCGATCAACGAGCGGATGATCCGCGATTTCGCCTGTCCCCGCTCGCCAAGGAGAATGATGTTGTGGCCAGCGATGAGCGCGTGCTCAAGTTGCGGAATGATGGTCGCCTCATAGCCCATGACGCCACTAATGATCGGTTGGCCGTCAGCGATCTTGCGGAGAACGTTGTTTCGAATCTCATCCCGAACCGGGACGCTCTGCCAACCCGAACTTTTCAGCTCACCGAGCGTCGTGGGACGAGGTACCTGAGAATCACTTGCCGAGCGTGCCATTGCTTTTACCATAACCGAGCCGCCTCAGTTCGCTACCGTTTTTCACTCCACGAGTGGCTCCTGCAAATCTGGGCCCGCCCATACCAGTCAATACGAAACAATCAGGAGACTCGGTTGGCTGAATCCTCACAGATGCGCGAGGATTTTCCGGTTCCAAATCAACAGCCCTGCCTGTGCTGTTCTAGATTGGAATGGCTAGAAATATTCCATTGAGCTGGAGGGTGCTGTGACCATCGTCGATCCGGCGAAGTCAAATATGTCCGTGACCGCGGTGCAGATTGGCAAACAACGTGGGGGACCACCGCTAACGCAGGTGCTCCGAAAGGACCGTTGGTGGCTGCAACCCGCACTCATCGTCTTCGGTCTCTCGCTGTTCGGAATCTATGCAACGTGGGCTGCATTCCGTAACGGTCACTATTACGCGGGCCCCGGCCTTGCTGGGGGTGGGCGAGACTACCTCTCCCCCTTCTATTCACCCTGTCTCGCCGATGTCTGCAACTCTCAGGGGCAATACACCGGCTGGGGACCAATCTTTGGAACTTGGTGGGCGATCTCGCCTGCGTTACTTATCTTGATCTTTCCGCTCGGATTTCGAATGACCTGCTATTACTACCGAAAGTCCTACTACCGCTCCTTCTGGCTCTCGCCACCAGCCTGCGCTGTCCCAGACGCTGGATCCGCCACGCCAAATGGCAAGCGGAAGCGCTATACCGGTGAAACTCGGTTCCCACTTCTCATTCAAAACATTCATCGCTATTTCTGGTACGCCGCCGTGGCATTTGCGGGGATTTTGACTTGGGATGCATACGCATCTTTCCGCTTCGTCGGAGGCTATGGCATGGGACTTGGATCACTGATCTTTGTCGTCAATGCCGCGTTGATCTGGAGCTACACGCTTGGCTGCCACTCGTGTCGGCATCTGTGCGGTGGTGGGATCAACAAACTCTCAGCACACGCCTCTCGCCTTTGGCTGTGGAAAAATATCGCCTCCAAATTGAATGCACGGCACCAACTTTTTGCCTGGCTATCGCTTATCTGGATCGCCTTTGCAGACTTTTACGTCTACCTAGTGAGCAGTGGCATGATTCACGATCCGAGGTTCTTCTAATGGCCGAGTATGAAACCCACATCGTTGATGTACTGATTATCGGTGCTGGCGGGGCTGGTCTTCGGGCCGCTGCTGAGGCAAGTGCCATGGGCGCCTCAACCGCTGTTGTCTGCAAATCTCTGCTTGGCAAGGCACACACGGTTATGGCAGAGGGAGGCGTTGCTGCTGCACTTGGCAATGTTTGGCCTGAGGACAACTGGAAAGTCCACTTCCGGGACACCATGCGCGGTGGAAAGATGCTCAACAACTGGCGGATGGCTCAACTTCACGCGCAGGAGTCGCCCGACCGAGTGCTCGAACTTGAGCAGTGGGGGGCACTGTTCGATCGAACTCCCGATGGTCGTATCTTGCAACGGGACTTCGGGGGACACCGCTATGCGCGGCTGGCTCACGTTGGGGACCGTACCGGCCTTGAACTTCTCCGAACTGTGCAACATCGTGCCGTCGATGTAGGTATTGAAGTGTTCATGGAGTGCAAGATCGTTCGTCTCCTCCGTGACAGCGAGGGCCACGTCAACGGGGCGGTGGGGATCTGGCGAGAGACCGGAAAATTTATCGTCTTCGGCGCGAAATCAGTGGTCCTTGCAACCGGCGGTGTAGGCAAGATGTATAAATTTACCTCCAACTCCTGGGAGGGTACCGGAGACGGCCACGCACTTGCACTTTGGGCCGGAGCCGATCTCATCGACATGGAGTGCATCCAGTTTCACCCAACCGGAATGATCTGGCCACCAAGTGCACGTGGACTGCTTGTCACCGAAGGAGTTCGTGGTGACGGTGGAATTCTGAAGAACCGCGACAACGAACGCTTCATGTTCAACTACATCTCGGATTATTTCAAAGCCGAGACCTCCGACACCATCGAAGAGGCTGACCAGTGGTACGAGAACAAGCGCGACTTCCGTCGGCCCCCTGAGCTCCTTCCGCGTGACGAGGTTGCGCGTGCGATTAACTCAGAGGTCAAAGCTGGCCGGGGATCACCCCATGGCGGTGTCTTCTTAGACATCGCCTCACGACGAACCGCGGAGGACATCAAGCGACGCCTTCCTTCGATGTACCACCAGTTCAAGGAGCTCGCAGACGTCGATATAACCAAAGACGCAATGGAGATCGGTCCAACCTGCCACTACATCATGGGTGGAGTACGAGTAGACGCCGACACCGCAGCAGCAACAGTGCCTGGACTCTTTGCCGCCGGTGAAGTCGCAGGTGGAATGCATGGCGCCAACCGTCTCGGTGGAAACTCGCTTTCGGACCTGTTGGTCTTTGGCCGTCGCGCCGGAATCGGTGCGGCTGAGCATGCGCTCTCCAAAGAGGGAACGGTAACGATCGATCAGGAGCAGGTGGAGTCGATCGCCAAACACGCCCTCTCCTTCTTCGATAATGAGGGCAAGGAGAATGCCTACGCTGCCCACCAGGCACTTCAGAACACGATGCAGGAGCTGGTTGGCATCATCAGAACCGAGTCAGAACTCGTTCGGGCGAGAGGCGAACTCCACGATCTCAATGAGCGAGCGAAGGTTGTAAGCGTTGAAGGTCACCGCCAGTTCAATCCAGGCTGGCACCTTGCCCTCGATCTTGAGGCAATGATGGCAATCTCCCAGTGCACAACCCTTGGCGCCTTGGAACGACAGGAATCACGCGGTGGTCACACCCGAGAGGACTTCCCGACCCCGAACAACGAGGTCTTTGGAAAGGTCAACATGGTGACGTCGATGCAGGGCTCTGAGGTTCAGATACGGCGTGAACCTCTTCCCGTCATGCCGCCCGAACTACAAGAACTTTTTGAGGAGGCACACTGATGTCACCAGAGTCCGCAACAGCAGTTGAGAAGAATCTGCAGATGCGCCTGTGGCGCGGTGACGCAGAGGGTGGCGAGTTCACTGAATACAACATCCCGGCCCAAGAGGGTGAAGTCGTTCTTGATGTGGTTCACCGCATCCAAGCTGAAGAGGCCCCCGATCTCGCTGTCCGTTGGAACTGCAAGGCAGGCAAGTGCGGATCGTGCAGTGCTGAGATCAACGGTCGTCCAGCTCTGATGTGCATGACAAGGATGAGCACACTCAACATCGAAGAGCCCATAACGGTCTCACCGATGCGAGGTTTTCCGATCATTCGCGATCTTGTGACCGACGTATCGTTTAACTACGCCGTTGCTCGACGGGTCCCCGCATTTCAACCTCCAAAGCTTGCTGAGGGCGAGGTCTTTCGGATGCAGCAGGTCGATGTTGATCGAAGCCAAGAGTTTCGCAAATGCATCGAATGTTTTCTCTGTCAAAACGTCTGCCATGTCATTCGCGACCACGAAGACAATAAAGAGAGCTTCGCTGGTCCTCGGTTCTTCGCGCGCCTCGCCGAACTTGAGATGCATCCACTCGACACCTTGGATCGCAGGCGTCTCACCTCGGAGCAGTTCGGTCTGGGTCTGTGCAACATTACGAAGTGCTGCACCGAGGTCTGTCCAGAGGGTATCCACATCACCGATAATGCGATCATTCCATTGAAGGAACGAGTCGTCGACGCCAGATATGACCCCGTTGCCTGGCTTGGTCGCAAGATCACCGGAAAACCGGATCCAACCCCCGCCGCTGTTGCTGCCCGATTCGCACCAGAGACGCTCGCTCAACAGCAGGAGGCACGTAGCGCTGGCCGGATAGGAACACATCCAGAGACCTCTGGTGCTGGTACCTCTCGCTAATGGACTTTCTTAGTCCGGAGTGGTTCGATCAACTCGAGTTGACGCTCGCGGCGATCACGGTTGGCGAACAGGGAGACAAGGGGCTTTCTCTTGGTCAGGTCATTACCGAAACGCCATTGGGAACGGTGAACTACACGATCCATCTTGGCGGCGGACGACCCGGGTCGTTGGTGCGTGACAGCGTCGATTCAGCCCAGATCACGCTGGTGGAGAACTTTGCAAGTGCTCAATCGATCATCGCTGGGGAGTCGGTCACCGAACTGCTGGCTGCGAGCAAGATTAAGATCCGTGGAGACGTCAATGCCCTTCTTGGTGCCTCAGTCGAACTGGGTGCTCTCGCCGACGCAATCTCGAAGGTTTCCTGACACTCTTCGATCGTTACTGCAGTACGCCGAGCAGGCTGGCCAAGTCGCTCAGATCACTCAGAACAAGATCCGGCGCAAGCTCGGCTAACTCATCGATAGTCGACCGACCTGTTGCGACAAGCACACATCGCACTCCACCCGCGACGGCACAGGCGTAATCATTTGGTGAGTCGCCGATGATCCATACGTCGGAACTTTTATACGCGGCGTTGCGAACTCGAAGGTTGCGTTCAAGTGCAATTGGTACGAGCTTGCGACGATCAATGTGGTCACTTCCAAAAGCTCCAACGGAGTAATCAAAACGTTTCGCCAGATCAAATGCTGCAAGCTTCACCCAGGCGTTTGGCTGGATATTTCCGGTGAGGAGTGTCTGCTCGACCTCAAATTGCTCATCGAGCGCGTCGAGCGCGTCGATCACTCCGGGAAGTACGTGACCCTGCTCCTGAATTAGATGACTTCGTTCCGCAAGGTTCTGAGCGAGAAGATCCATCACGGTCGGCAGGAGTGCTTCGGCATTGTCAACCCCGCTCATCTCCAGATATTCAAGGGCGATCTGTGGATCTGTTTTACCGCTCATACGGACGCGATTGATTGGTCGTCGTCCAGTCACGGTCTCAATTGCATCATCGAATACGTCTGCCGCCACCTGACCGGCGTTCACCAAGGTGCCATCGATATCCCACAGGATGAGTTTTGACATAGCTATGAATCTTACGGCGCAATCGGACTTCTTCCCTCACTGCAGGATTGACCGGTGCTCGGTTGACCTTGTCAAGTGGACTCAGGTAGGTTCGATGAGGTAGCCATCGTGCGACTCAAGTCAGCGACTTGCGCCTTGACGGCATTAGGAGGCATCGATGAACGACCAGCTAGCGACCTCTGACGGTCCGGAGTACCTCCTCTCCTCTGACTCCCATGTCATTGAACCGCGCGATCTTTGGGAGACCCACCTACCGAAGAATCTTCGTGATCTTGCCCCCACTCTGTCCATCCGACGCGAGGACAAGCCTGGCGGCACCGATCCAGCAGATCGGCTTGGCGTTATGCAAAGAGATTCGGTCTCGATGGAGGTCCTCTTCCCCACCTTTGGGCTCTCGCAATATGGCATCGAGGACGCAACGCTCCAAGAGGCCTGCTTCCGTGTCTATAACGATTGGATCGCTGAATACTGTGCAGCGACACCGGGACGTCTCATCGGAGTTCCTTGCATCTCGACGTACAACATTGACCATGCGATTAAAGAACTCGAACGTTGCAAATTGATGGGCCTCAAGGGTGCGCAAACCTGGCACATTCCTCCTCCTGGTTTTGAGTACACGACCGATCACTACGAACGGCTTTGGTCAGCGGCATCAGAAATGGATATGCCAATTAATCTTCACATTCTTACCGGATTCAGCTATACCAAGAGCGCTCGGCCAAAGGGTGTCGAACACTATCGGGGCAGCGTTGAAACCAAAGTCAACGACGCCGTGCACATTCTCTTTGAGTTCATCTTCTACGGAATACTTGACCGCCATCCAAAGATGAAACTTGCTCTTGTTGAGTTCGAGATCGGTTGGATCCCTTGGATACTTCAGCAGTGGGACTACTACGCCCGTCGCTTTCACGAGGTCAATCCTGTCCCAATTCGCTACAGCCCAAGTGAATACTTCGATGGTCAGATCTTTGCTTCATTCGTAAATGACAGCGTGGGGACGGCGATGATCGGAGCAGGTTGGGGAACAGATAGCTGCATGTGGTCAAATGATTTTCCCCACGGCAACACCAGCTGGCCAAACTCACGCGAGGTCATCGCCCGTGATCTTTCAAAACTACCGCAGGAGACCCGCAACAAACTTCTCCATCAAACGGTGGCGGACCTCTATCACCTTGATCTTGCACCACCGATTGAACAGCTCTAGAAATTTACATTTCTGCTGGTAGACTTGACTAAATCAACGAGGGGGCACAACATGAGTGTTGAGCAAGCAGTAAAGACAACCGAAGTCTCCGCCAACGACCCAGAGGCACAGGTTTTTTCACTCGAGGGAACACAGCTTCTCTCGCTTGGCAGAACTGACACCCTGGTTGCTGCAAGTAGCGGCATGACGGCAAGAGTAAAGGTGTACGCAGAGGGTGGGGAAAATGCAACACATACCCACCTCACCGAGGATCATCTTTTCTTCATCCTCCAGGGCGAGGCAACCTTCATTCTTGGTCGCGAAGGGGAGGAACAGAAGATCGTTCCACCAATGAGTGGCATCTTGATTCCCAAGGGATCTTTCTACCGTTTTCAAAGCAGTGGCGACGAGAACCTGATCCTCTTCCGAGTCGGTACGACGAAAGGGGATGAGGACCGAGTTGACCCGTCTGGAGCGCGACTTGCTGGTAAGTCAATGGAGAACAACCACATCGTCGGAGTGCCGATTGAGGGCAAATTCTTCCCAGCAACGTCGTAGGTTCAACGAGGTACGTAAGTGAACTTTGCTTCGCACCGGCAAGTAGAGCGCTGCTTTCTCGATCATTGAATTGATTGGGACTCATCAAGACCACCGCGATCTCTCAGCTAACTACCAGCGCATCCCGATTAACCTTGGCGAACCACTCCCAAGTCAGCTGAGGTTACTTTGCGTCGTCTACTTATCATCTCTACGGTGCTCCTGCTGATTGCTGGCCTCGCAACGGGAATCGTCTTTGCCGTAAGTCCCAGTCCCTCGGCTACACCATCGGTCGTAGGCGCGTTCAATCAACGACCAACGCTTACTATTCCAAGCTCAACGCCACCCAGCTCACTCGTCGTCAAGATCCTCCACGAAGGGACTGGCAAAGTCGTCCAAAAGAAGGACAGCATTGCAGTGAACTACCTCGGGCAGATCTGGGGTGGGAAGGTGTTTGATACTACGTTTACTCGGCAGCTCAGCGGATTTCCGATCGGAGTTGGACAGGTGATCCCCGGCTGGGACACAGCGATCGTCGGGAAACGAGTCGGATCGCGACTCCTGCTCGTCATTCCCCCAAAAGATGGCTATGGCTCGAAGGGAAACTCAGCGATCGGCGTAACGGCTACGAGTACCATGGTATTCGTTATCGATATTGTTGCCGAATACAACTCATCGGTCACCGCTGATCCCAAAGCCACCCCCGTTGCCAACGTTGTCAACGGCATCACCATCTCTGGCTCCATGACCTCGGCAGCTAAGGTCACCATCGCGAGCGGTACTGCGCAGCCAACTGCAGCAAACGTTACCCTTGTCGATCGCGGGCACGGTAAAAACATCAAGCCTGGGCTCGTCATCTTGCAGACGGTCGTAACCAACTGGAGTGGTGTGACCCAGGCATCCACCTGGACACTTGGAACTCCTGACGCCGAGACCGTCGGCCAAACCTCTAACCCAAGCCTGCTCGATAAGTTGGTCGGTATGCCGATCGGATCTCGGTTCTTAGCGGTCATCCCGAAAACCAGCGGACAGGGACCGTTCATCATCGTGATCGACGTGGTAGCCCAACCGCATGGTCTCGCCTCTCAACCGGGTTAGGCAGCGGAGGATTTCGCTAGCGCATACCCCTGCTATGCACCTCAGGGCTCAACAGTTCTCCTAGATCGAAGAGGGTGCCTAACTCACCGCAACGACCACGAGGCGAACCTATGGCGAGATGAAGTCGGCTGCGAGGCTTCAGCTACTTGAACGAACGGGACCGGGACTACTCCCCTCGGTTCCCATCGCCACGACTTCGTTGATACTTCGAGGACTTCTCAGGCTTGGCAAGGATCTGACTCAAAAGCGTCAGATCGTCCTGGGTACACACCGAACTACTTCAAGCTTCGCGACGTGTCGTCAAATAAATACGGCCCACCTGTCGAGGAAAACCTCCACAGGTGGGCCGTACGTTCGACGAGTTTGATCAGATCTTCATCAACCGCCCAGATAAGGAGCGATCTGCTTACCAACCTTGATCATCTTGTTCAGCACCGTGGTGATCTGTGCTGCGGTGCGGTACCCGTTTGGAACTCCTGCAGCAATCAGCGCAGCCTGTGCACCATTTTGGTGAACCGCTGAACGGTAGGCGGCAGCAAGAGCGGCAACCAACTGTGGTGGAGTTCCTGCAGGTGCAAAGAAGTCTTGGTTGCCAGCGGAGTTATAGAGGTTCAACAAAGACAGAGCGTTCTTTGCAGACTTGCCCTTAACAGGATGCTTGACAAAGTAGTCCGACATGATGGGGAGCTTGCTCATCTGGTCGTAGTTGACCATGCCCTTCACGTAAGGCTGTGTCAACGCCAAACCCGTCACCTGACCAGTAGCAACAAATGGAGCGGTCATCGGAGCATTGATAACCGATCCGTTTCCGTCGCCACGCAGGAAACCAGTCTGAAGCGACGTCCCGTTGATGTATCCCTTTACAATCGTCGCGTGCTGATGGAAGACCGAGTTCAAGATCTCGATGTTCAGCTGTCCGCCGCCGGAGAGCTCAAGCAACTTCAAGCCACCACCAGTTGCGCGAAGGTACTGGATAAAGGTCTTCACTCCCGAGTTTGGAGTCGTTGCGACAAGATAGAGAGGAGGGGAAAATCCGCCGAGCCACTCCTGGGTGCGGATCGGGAAGTTGATGGTGTTGACGCCGATGTCTTGGCTAAGAATGTAACCAAGTGGTCCAGCCTGACCGAATGTCAGGCCATCAGGTGCCGATGCGGCGATTGCATCTGCAGCAGGAACTGTGGCACCCGCTGGCATGTCAATAACATTGATCTTGCAGTGAAGATACGAAGCCATCAGTGGAGCAACAATGAGTGCTGCAAGATCGTTGGAAGCACCAGCGGCCCCACCGGTGATGAGTGTCACTGTTTTGCCGGCATAGAAGGCAAAGTCAGGCTTGACAACCTTGGTTTTTGTGGCGT
>CAIVND010000027.1 GCA_903907185.1 uncultured Acidimicrobiaceae bacterium | reverse complement strand
CACTTCAACTAGATGATTGCGACATGATGATTAAGGCGGCACGCAATGCAGGGGTTGTCTTGCTCGTTGGTCACACCAATGGCTTTGATCCACCGATCCTCGCAATCAGAGATCTCGTTCGATCACAGCGCTTCGGTCGATTGCAGATGATTAACACCATGAACTACAACGACTTCATCTATCGGCCGCGTAGACCTGAAGAGCTAGACACGGCGAAAGGTGGTGGCATCATGTTCAACCAATTTCCTCACCAGGTCGAGATGGTGCGAACGATCACTGATTCACCCATCACCGCCGTAAGTGCAGTATGTGGACAGTGGGACACTACGCGTCCAACCGAGGGAGCAGCCTCGGCATTGATCCGGTTCGCCAATGGAGTCGTCGCGACGATTATCTACAGCGGTTATGCCCACCTCGATATCCGTTTAGTCGACAGCGGACTCGATGGCGCTTTCGGTGGCCCATCAACCTACGCAGGACGACGAGCCGCGCTTCGCGATCTCACAACAGATCAGGAGGAACAGATGCGAGCAAGATCGGGATACCCGGCACGACGCAGCTCTATCCTTTCGAGTGTAGAGCCGACTCAACCTCACGAACGATTTGGCATACTCATCGCAAGTTTCGAACACGCTGATGTTGTACCAAGTCCTGGTGGACTGATCGCTCATACCGACGAGACAGTGGAGCATCTCGACGTCCCCTTCGGCCGAGGAGGCGGCCGTCGAGCGACCGTACTCGATGAACTGTGCGCGGCGATCGACGGGATACCCCCAACGCACGATGGTACGTGGGCACGAACCTCGCTTGAGGTCTGTCTCGCAGCGATGAGGTCCTCTTCAACTGGCCTCGAAGTGTCGATGACCGAGTAGGAGTGGCTCATCACTTGCGGTTCTTGTCTTTGAGCTGACAGATCTATAACGGCACAGCTTGTCTATAAGGGCACAGCTTGTCTATAAGGGCACAGCTTGCGGCGCGGAGACACCAGCAGTCCAAGCTGACTCTTTCCAGTCCGAGCCCTTCGGGACGAGCGCACTAACTGCACGGACCGAACGGTAGTCAAGCGGTGGATCGATCGCCATTAAGTTTCCATTTTCACGGAAGGCATTCACAGCGTCGACGAGACGCTGTCGCCACGCAATAATGGCGAGGTCAGAGGCACCGAGATGTTCTTTTGATCGATCCTCAATAGCCCCCATCGACTCGATCATCGCCAAGTCCTGGGTCTGCACACCGTTGTCCATGCCCGAGAAGGCATTGGTCTCGTCGCGCCGAGTCATCAGCTCTCGATCTTGACCATAGTTATTAGATGCATTGCGAAAAGGTCGATAGTTCTCGTCGAGATCAATGCCGACACGCATCGTGGAACGACGGAGATGGTCCTCATGATCAAGTGGTTGGGTGGAATCGAAGTAGTTGACTCCAATCCGGAGGCCCTGCTCGATGCTCTCCTCAGCAGCGATGATCTCATAGAGCATCGTGTTGTAGTCGTCGATCGGGACGAAGATGAAAGGCTTTGAAGAGGCACCGAGATCTGGAGGGTTCATGCAATAAAACGGAGCAACAAACTCGGTGATCCGAAT
>CAIVND010000026.1 GCA_903907185.1 uncultured Acidimicrobiaceae bacterium | reverse complement strand
CGCACTTGAAGCCGAGTATCCGCCGTATCACCGTCCCGAGCCTGGGTCGGCGGTATTTGAATACATGATGAATCAACGCAACCAGCTGGGCGGATCCGTTCCAAAGCGGGTAGTAAAGGGAGAGGGTCTAACGGGCCTAACTCAGCCGGAGGCAAAAGCCTTCGACGAATTTTGGGGTGGCTCACGTGGTCAGTCCGTCTCCACCACAATGGCCTTCGCCCGGATGCTGCGAAACCTGTTGCGCGACCCTGGACTTGGCAAATATGTCGTGCCGATCATTCCTGACGAGGGCCGAACCTTTGGTCTTGATGGACTGTTCAGCGAGGTCAAGATCTACGCTCCTGGCGGTCAGACCTATACCTCGGTCGATGCCGGTCTTCTCCTGCAGTACAGCGAGAGTGAACAGGGCCAGATCATGGAGGAGGGTATCAACGAGGCCGGAGCGATGGCAGAGTTCATCGCAGCCTCAACCTCATATGCAACCTGGGGTCGGCCGATGCTCCCGTTCTACCTCTATTACTCGATGTTTGGTTTTCAGCGCGTCGGCGATGCGATCTGGCAGTGCGGTGACCAACGTGGCCGTGGATTTCTCCTTGGCTGCACCGCTGGCCGAACCACACTCAACGGTGAGGGACTCCAACACGAGGATGGACATTCGCTGCTTCTTGCAGAATCGGTACCAAACCTCTGCTCATACGACCCGGCATTCGCGTACGAGGTCGCTACGATCATCGAACATGGCATTGACGATATGTATGGACCAGATGCTCGCGACGTCTTCTACTACATCACTCTCTACAACGAGAACTACCCGATGCCAGCTCTGCCTGAGGGGCGTGAGGAAGAGGTCAAGCAAGGAATCGTGAACGGTCTGTACCGTTTCGCCGACCCGCTCGAGATCGAATCTGGAAAGACGAAAGAGAAGAAGCTCCGTCAGGCGACGATCCTGTTCTCTGGAAGCGCCTGGCATGAGGCGATGCGAGCACGCGACATCCTTGCTGCCGATTGGGGAGTCTCGACGGAGGCGTGGTCGGTAACGAGCTACAAGTCGTTGCGAGAAGAGGCGCTTGAAACAGAGCGCTGGAACCGCCTCCATCCTGGAGACAAGCCCAAGGTTGCCTACGTCAAGAAGGCACTCCGCGGCTCTGCAGGTCCGATCATTGCCGTCTCAGATTTCATGAAGGCCGTTCCGGACATGATCTCGCGATTCGTCGATGGACCTTTCACCGCGCTTGGTACCGATGGATATGGACGTTCCGATACTCGAGAGGCGCTTCGCCGTCATTTTGAGATTGACGCTGAACACATCGTTGTTGCTGTACTAAGTGAGCTGGCGGCAACTGGAGGGGCGAGCAGCGACGAAGTTATGAAGGCCATCGCTGCCTACGGCATCGACACTGAGGCGATCGATCCTCGACTTGCATAGATCCGAACTCGGATCTGGGAAATACAACAAGTTGCAATGAAATTCAACATGGAAGAGCGGTCGCTCTATCTTTGTACGTCTGACCGCGACGACCTCGGCCAGTTTGTAACTGCGTGCATCAAAGGTGGAGTCGACATCGTTCAACTTCGAGAAAAGCGCCTTGAGGCGCGCCAACTCCTCGAACGGGCAGTGATCGTACGCGACATCTGCAGGGACCATGGTGTGCCGTTTGTAATGAACGATCGACCCGACCTCGCACTTGCGTGCGAAGCCGATGGTGTTCACCTCGGTCAAGATGACGTGTCAGTCAAAATTGCTCGCTCGCTGCTCGGTTCCGATGCAATTGTTGGACTATCAACCCACCATCCAGACGAATTCACCAATGGTCTCGGCGAGGAGGTCGACTATCTGTCCGTCGGACCCATTGTCGAGACTCCCACGAAACCGGGACGGGAGCCGACCGGAATCGGCTACGTCTCTCAAGCGCGAGATCTCGCCGACCATTGGCCAGGACGCGAAACTCCACTGCCGTTTTTTGTTACCGGTGGCGTGACTCCAGAGGCGATTCCCGCAATCGTGAGAGCAGGGGCGAAGCGGTTCGTCGTCGTGCGTTACCTAACTCAATCAGATGATCCTCTGCATGCGGCACAGCGCCTCAAAGAGGCAATCGCGCGAGCAAACGCATAGAGATGCAAACAGGGAGGCGCAAGCGCCTCCCTGTCGCAATCTCCTTCGAGATTGATACATCTACTGAATTGACCTGATGCGTCGGAGTACTTCGGGCGGGACCAACCCCCGACCGGCGACACCAAGGGTGTCTGGCTGATAGTAACCAGGTGGTCCAGCAAGCCGCCTAGCGGCCAGCCACCTCCAGGGTCCCAAACGGTTTATCTGACAATTTTGGACCACCTCCTCTCTCTGGTGATCCTCACATTACCCACCCTTGGCAATCCTCGTTCGCCGTTAACAAAGATGTAATGAATTAA
The DNA here is from genome assembly GCA_903907185.1 of uncultured Acidimicrobiaceae bacterium. Taxonomy (GTDB): domain Bacteria; phylum Actinomycetota; class Acidimicrobiia; order Acidimicrobiales; family Bog-793; genus CAIVND01. Next base: position 15,766 of record CAIVND010000026.1, on the reverse strand, counting down.
TGGTGAACTGGCCTGGGACGGGGCGGTAGAACCCGAAAATGTGGGTTAATCGAGGTACCTCCGACCACGGTCACAGATGCCACAAGGGCAATACCGCTCCGCTTCAGAGAAGAGGTGGTCCGACGGCCAAAAGAGGTAAGCGGAACATGAATGGTTGCCACCTTCCCGAATGCGATCTGATAGCCCGACCTTGCAACGACGGAGACTTCGATAACGGTCACTGAACCATGCTGACCTTTCTTCGTGACCGGATGTCGTTCAGTGATGTTGATAACACCGCGGCACACCGATCGCGAGCAATGAACCTTCATGTCGAATCCTCGAGCGACTACTCGCCGATTTCCACCAGTGAAAGTGATCAATGGTTTTTGCGGCGCGGAAGTGTTTTGAACTGAAGATGTTGATGAGCTCGATGTCGTTGTGGTTGGCGTATTGGACGCTGTATCAGTTGGAGGAACTGGTGCCGGAGCCAGCGTTGTGAGCGTAGTTGTCGTCGTCGATGGCGAAGTCGTAGTTGTCGTTGGTACCGGTGGTGACAATGAAAGCGTGCTCAGTAGGAATGAGCCCTGATCGACAATTCCAACCGCACCCGAACTTGTATTTGTAACTCCAATGGGCGCAAAGAAGTGAGTGTTATTCGCGACAGTCCCCGCGCTCGTTGCCCCCGATGGACCAGTAGGTCCTGCAATCACATAGACATTGCCAATTGACCAACTGGTACTCGCGCCAAGTACGTAGCCAGGATTCGCCAAAGAGTAGGCAACTACGTCGACTGTGTGGTGAAAGACATCGGCAAAGATGAGATTCTCGACTTTGTCGAAGTTCACACCCTGCGGTCCATTGAGTGCTGCCTGCGACGCACTCACACCAGTGCTTGTCGGAGAAATTGCGCCCCCACCGACTATTCGATAGATATCTCCGACTATCCAACTTGGTCCAATCCCAAATCCAGGATCTGCCAGACCTTCTGCAAGAACATCCACAGCATTGTGACTTTTATCACTAATTGCGACATTTCCAGATGGATCCACGGCAACTCCGGATGGAGTATTCAATTGCACACCAGTAGCAGCAGCACCTACAGCACTTGGTGCCCCGTTACTTCCCCCACCAGCGACCACATATATTTCTCCGGCAGTTCTCCCCGATTCGGGAGTCGAATGAGAGATCTCGAGCAGATCAATCTCGTTATTACTCGTATCTGCCACAATCACATTTCCCGAGGGCGTCAACCCAACACCGCTTGGAGTGTTCAAAGTTGCGGATGTTGCGACAACTCCGCCTGTGGTCGGGATCCCTCCTAGCCCACCTCCCCCAACGACATAAAGATCCCCGCGGATCCACGAGCCTGAAATGAGATATCCAGGATTCGAGGCACTCTCTGCAACTACGTCGATCTCGTTATCAGCCGTGTCGGCAATCAAGGAATTTCCAGAAGTGTCAACAGTGACAGCACTTGGACCGTTCAGTGCAACCGACGTCGCCGGTAGTCCGGAAGTCGAAGGAATGGATACACCGCCGCCAGCAAGGATGTAGGTGTTTCCAACTGCAGGCGAACTCGCACCGTTGATCATGTATTGCGATGCAGAGCCTTCGACGACGACGTCCACTTCGTTATTCTGAGTGTCGGCTACAAACAGGTTTCCATTCCCATCGGTGCCAATCCCACCGGGACGTCCCAACCCAACAGACAATGATGAAGTTCCGCTGGAGCTTGGAGGAAAGGGAGCACCTCCGTTTCCAGCAACAACAAATAGATTGTTTGATCCTGTTGCGTTTGCCGAGGGAAGTCTTGTCCCAACAACACCAATGAGCACGGAGACGATAACTGTCATGAGGCAAAGTAGCCCTCGAAAATGAGCAACCGAGTGTTGAGAGGGAGACGGGTTTGCGGGCACTTTAACGACAAGAGCGCACTTGCTTACCTGCGCACCTACCGATTTGGCAATTCGAAAGAAATATGCACATTTTCAATTGTCGCCGAGAGTGCATTGGATGCTTCGCTCTATCTCAGGACTAACGTGATGCTGTGGCCCTGCACTACGAAGACTCTCAGCTCGAAATCCACCGATACGTCGTTGGACCCATCGCAAACAATGTATTTGTACTTCGTTGTAAATCAAGTGGTGAGGCGCTCCTTATCGATGCCGCGAATGAACATGAGAAGCTCCTTGAGGTATGCACTGCACTAGATGTGCGTCAGATCGTCGAAACACATGGCCATTGGGATCACATCGGTGCAGTGACCGAGCTTCGAAACGCTGGCTACGAGGTGTCAGTGACTCAGGCCGATGCCGCAATGCTGCCGTCCTATGACCTGATCTTGGACGACGACATCGAACTCGCTGTCGGTCGCCTCAGAGTCCGGACGATCCAGACCCCAGGTCACACCCCAGGATCGATGTGTTTTTCTATCGTGGGAACTCCGATCCTGTTCTCCGGTGACACCCTCTTCCCCGGCGGCCCAGGTAACACGAAATCAGCGATCGGCAATTTCTCTCAGATCATCGAATCCATTGATCACCGGCTGTTCGAGCAACTCGATCCAGAGACCTTGGTGCTTCCGGGGCATGGTGATGACACCACACTCGGGACAGAACGTCCTCACTTAAGTGAGTGGGTCGACCGAGGCTGGTAGTCGGATCACAGGGCGACCTATTAACACTACCGGCGTAGGAGAAATGGAAAAATCCGCCTAACATGGTGTTCATGGCAGAGCCAATAGAGTCAGCACCACTCCTCGTCGTTGAAGATCTCCAAGCGGAGACTGAGGGCAAGGAGATCCTGAAAGGAATCAACCTCACAGTTAATGCGGGTGAGCTCCATGCGATCATGGGTCCGAACGGGTCAGGAAAGTCAACCCTTGCAAACGTGCTGCTCGGCAACCCTGGTTACAAGGTCACCGGTGGAAGCGTCCTTTTCAAAGGTCAAGACGTCACGCATCTATCGGCAAACGAGCGCGCCATATTAGGAATGTTTCTCGCATTCCAATATCCAGAGGAGATTCCAGGCGTGCCGCTCTCGCAGTTTCTCCGCCAAGCGGTCGCGGCAAGACGCCAGACCGACGTCTCGGTCCTTGAAGTTCGTCTCCAGATGCGTGAATGGCTCCAGCGACTTGGCATGGACCTTTCCTTTGGTGAACGCCACCTCAATGATGGATTCTCGGGTGGCGAGAAGAAGCGGAACGAGATCTTGCAGATGGCACTCCTTGATCCCGAAATAGCAATTTTGGATGAGACCGACTCGGGACTCGATATCGACGGACTTCGAGCGGTCGCGAGAGGTGTTGAAGAGGTTCGGTCAGCTCGACCTGATCTTGGTGTCGTCATTGTGACGCACTACCGTCGGATCCTCGACGAACTCAACCCCGATCAGGTGCACGTTCTCATTGATGGGAAGATCGTGGCAAGCGGTGGCGAGGAGCTCGCTGGACAGCTTGAGAGTAAGGGATACGAATCATGGCGATAAAGCAGTCCGAATACGACGTCACCAAAATCAAATCAGACTTTCCGCTCCTTGATCGCGTCCAAGACGGCAACAAGATTGTCTTCCTCGACTCCGCCGCTTCCTCGCAACGCCCATACTCTGTTCTCGAGGCGATGGATGACTACTACAAGACCACACACGCGAACGTACATCGAGGTGTCTACGCAATCGCCGAAGAGGCGACCCGTCGTTACGAAGAGGGCCGACTTGCTGCCGGGCGACTCATCAATGCGCCAGACCCCGCTCGAGAGATCATTCTGACAAAAAATGTTACCGAGGCCTACAACCTTGTTGCCTATACCTGGGGACGCGCAAACCTTCACGACGGAGCCGTAATCGTCCTCACGGAGAGTGAGCATCACGCAAACATCGTTCCGTGGTTGATGTTAAAGCAGGAGCGAGATATCACAATCCGATACATACCGATCGGTGACGACTTTCGCCTTGACCTATCGAACCTCGATGAAATGGTAAAAGGAGCAAAGTTTGTCTCGGTGACCGGTGCCTCAAATGTGCTTGGCACAATTACCGACCTTGAGCCAATCGTAAAGGCAGCACACCGAGCAGGAGCTCTCGTCATGGCCGATGGTGCCCAGCTCGTTCCCCACCGCCCCGTCGATGTACAGGCACTCGATCTCGATCTCTTTGGTTACACCGGCCACAAACTTCTCGGACCAACAGGTATTGGCGTTCTCTGGGCCCGCGCAGCCATTCTCGAGGAGATGCCTCCCTTTCTCGGCGGTGGCGAGATGATCAATGATGTTCGACTCGATGGATTTACGACTAACGAGCTGCCGTGGAAGTTTGAAGCAGGAACTCCCCCGATCGCAGAGTCGGTCGGCCTTGGTGCAGCGATCAGATACCTCGAAGAGATTGGTCTCGAAAAGATCGCTGCTCACGAAGCCGAACTGACAAACTACGCGCTTGATTCGCTTTGTGAGCACTTTCCCGAGATCGAGATCTTTGGTCCTGGTGCACGGACAGAACGTCGAGGAGGTGTTATCTCCTTCAGGTTCGGTGACATCCATCCACACGACGTTTCCCAAGTTCTTGATCAACATGGGGTGTGCGTGCGAGCTGGCCATCACTGTGCAAAGCCGCTCATGCGTCGCCTCGGAGTAAACGCGACAACGAGAGTCTCGCTTTATCTCTACAACGATGAACACGACGTTGATGTCCTCATTGAGGCGCTCACCGCAGTAAAGAAGATGTTTGCATGATGTCTGATCCAATCTCATTGCGTCAACGCTGTATTTGGCTGTGTAAGAAAGGAGGAGAGTAGATGGCTGGACTTGAAGATCTCTATCGAGAGATCATTCTCGATCACTATCGCTCACCCCGTAACCGTGGTGAGCTCGCTACCCCACCTGCAGTGCGAATAGAAGGGTTTAATCCACTGTGTGGCGACGAGATCGTCCTCTACCTCGAAGTCACCGACGGTGTTGTAAGTGATGTCAAGATCTCCGGACAGGGCTGCTCGATTAGTCAGTCAAGCGCCTCAATGATGTCCGCGGCAATCAAGGGGAAAGATGTCGGCGAGGTTCGAGCGCTTATCCGTTCGTTCAAAGCGATGATGTCGATCCCCGAGAGCGGACATGAACACGATGATGGCCCAGTGGAGGAGATCGGACCCATCGATCCAGAGACCTTTGGTGAACTTGCCGCGCTGCAGGGCGTCGTAAAATTCCCGGTTCGGATTAAGTGCGCGACCCTCTCCTGGAACACCCTTGTCCAAGCACTCGATGAGGCAGCAGCAAACTAACAAGCTCTAGCTCTGGCGGAGAATCAGCCCATCGGTGTCGGGGCGAAGCTGGAGGACCTTGCCAGGGAGATCGACTCCACGAAGTGCACCGGTAGCAGCCTCAACCACAAGCTCTGCCACAACATCCGAGGTACAGATTCCAAGAAGGCTCGGACCCGCCCCTGACCAACAAGAGACCACAGCTCCCGCCTCTCGTAGTGCACCAAGAAGAGTTGGTGCCTCTGGATAGAGCGAGGTACGGGCATCTTGATGGAGACGGTCAAGCCCTGCAGCACTCGTCAGCGCACTGCGATCAGCAAGGCCAGCCAGCAGTAGACCCATCCGTCCAAGGTTCGACACCGCGTCAGCGAAGGCCACGGTATCGGGCAGCACTGATCGGGCGGTCTTCGTCGCGAGCTCACGGTCTGGCACGATGACGACAAACGCGAGTTCTTCATCGAAGGGAAGTCGTCGAGCAACTGGACGTCCCTCAATCATTGTCGCCGCAACAAGACCGCCGAGCACCGAGGCAGCGGCATTCTCTGCGTGGCCATCGTGTTTAGCGGCCACTCCAAGTGGATCATCTGATCCAGCAGCAGCAGCGGTTGCAGCGGCGAGCGCTGCGGAAGAACCGAGACCGCGTCCAAGTGGGATCTCCGAGTTGACGTGAATCTTTAGGCGATCATGACCGCGAATTGCTATTGCAATCTGTGCAGCTAAATGGGTTTTATCGCACGGGAGATTAGATCCCTCTCCCTCGGTGGTCAGGACGAACTCATCACTATCGGCGACGCTCACCTCGACATACAGCCCTAGTGCGAGACCAAGAACATCAAATCCGGGCCCAAGGTTTGACGTGGAGGAGGGTACGCGAGCTCTCATGTCGCCGACCCTGGGGCAGGAGAGCTGGTCAGTTTCATGACTCCGAGGATACCGGTTGGACTCTCGTAGAGAAGTTTGGTGACGACCGAGCCCGTCGACGATCCCCGGTGGGGCACGATCAGGACGTGAGACCTGATCTTTGCACCGCGCCAGGCGACGAGTGTTGGCGGCGCTCCCTCTGACTGAAGCGTCGAAGGCGTCTTAGAACCAGGAAGCACGATACGCAACTCCTGCTGAGCATGTGATGGCTTCACCGCGACAAGGTTCGTCCCAAGCTGTTTCAACAGCTGTTCATCGACCCTTGCGGCCCCGTAGAGACCGTAGATGTTGCCAGTACTGACAGCAATCAGCATGACCCGCTTGCCCTGTACTGTGCGCATGACCGCAGTAGCCAGGCAGCCGAGCGCAGCCGAGGTGAAGCCAGATTTCACGCCAATGATGCCGTCCACCCCAAGAGCTGGGTTGTAGTTGGGAATCTTGCCCGCGACGGGGAAGGAGATACTCAACTGCGAAACGATCTTGCGGGCGACAGCGCTCTCCATCAGTTTTGATGCAACGATGACCTGTTCTGCTGGAGTCGACTGAGAGCCTGAACTCACTCCGCTGGCATCCGCATAGTGCGTATGAGAAAGATTTAGTGAGCGCACCTTGGCATTCATCTTCACGATGAACTTCGGAACCGTTCGTGCGTCCCAACGCGCCAAAATATCTGCGATGTTGTCGCCAGAGGACATCAGGAGCGCCTCAAGGAGTTGGTACTCACTGAGCCTCTCCCCCGACTTCACGGGAACATTGGTATTACCGTGCGAAGAATCAAAGGTGTACTCATCGACGTCGGCGGAGGTCACTCGCACCATTGGTCCCTGCTCTCCCAGTTGGAGGGGGTGGTCGTGGAGGATGATCTGAGCGGTCATCATCTTCGTCATCGACGCGATGGGGACCACCTTCTGTTTGGGTGAAGATGAGACAACACCGGCACCTTGAAGCCCCACCGAGGCCTCACCGATCGATGGCCAGGCAAACGTACTCAGATGACCAGGTGCAACAAATGAAGGCCCAGCGATCCTCGAGAGCGCCGCAACCGACGTAGCTCGCCCTGGCGCCGGGCTTTTGAACACTCCGGCGATCGTAGAGAGGCCGAGCACGATCACAACAAGCCACGTCAGCGCGACTAGGCGATGGCGACGGATCCGAGCCCGTCGTCGCCGGATCGCGCGTTGGCGGAGCTGAAGCTCGCGTCTTGAGGGTTCGCGCTCGCTCGATGCTGAGCTCATTCCACCCTCGATGATCCGGAGTGGTAGGTGAGTAGCGGTCACTTACTATCGTTGCTCGTCATCGTCGAGTTCGTCGATAGTCATCAAGACCACTCGAGATTTCGAGCCCTCCGATGGTCCTACGATGCCGCGACGCTCAAGGATGTCCATGAGACGACCGGCCCGCGCGAAACCCACCCGCAACTTTCGCTGCAGCATCGAGGTCGAACCCTGGCCGGAACGCACGACTAGCTCCTTTGCCTGCTCGTACAGTTCATCCTCATCGTCGTCGTACGCGCGACCACTGCCCGAGGAACCTGCACCTTCTTCACCGACTACGCCATCGATGAAATCAGGATCTCCCTGGCGCTTCCAGTGCGCAACGATTGCTCGAACCTCGTCTTCTGAGACCCAGGGCGCCTGCAGCCGTCGAGGAATACTTGACGACGCGGTGAGAAGGAGGAGATCGCCCCGTCCAACAAGACGCTCCGCTCCCCCTTGGTCGAGAATCACCCGTGAGTCAGCAAGCGAGGAGACCGAGAAGGCGAGGCGTGAGGGAACGTTTGCCTTAATGACACCGGTGATCACATCAACCGATGGCCTCTGAGTCGCGATGACAAGGTGAATTCCAACCGCCCGAGCCATCTGTGCAATCCGGCAGATCGATTCCTCCACGTCACGAGCGGCAACCATCATCAGATCGTTGAGCTCATCGACAACGATCAGAATGAACTCCATCCGTGCTCGAGTGGGTTGTTCGGGCGTCGATTTGATCGGAGGACGGTTCTCCCTCGTCATTAACTCTTCATCGTCGCCCTCGTAGACATCGATGATGACCCCGTCCTCATCCTCATAGGGCACGGGGCTGAAATCGCCGCGGTCATAGGCCATGTTGTATCCCGTGATATCGCGTACGCCAACCTCGGCGAGAATGTCATAGCGCCGTTCCATCTCTTTGACAGCCCACTGCAGCGCGTTAGCTGCTCGCTTCGGATTCACAACCACGGGGGTGATGAGGTGCGGCAGACCATTGTATTGACCAAGCTCAACGCGCTTTGGGTCAACGAGCATGAGCCGAACCTGATCGGGACGCGAACGCATGAGCACCGAGGAGATAATCGAATTAATTGCGGAGGACTTGCCAGCTCCCGTCGCGCCAGCGATCAGAAGGTGTGGCATCTCGGCGAGATTCGCCATCACTGATCGGCCAGCGATATCGCGCCCGAAGGCAACCTCAAGTGGGTGTGTTGCTCGTCTTGCCTCCTCTGAGACCAAGACGTCCCCGAGTGAGACAAGCTGCCGATTGATATTTGGAACCTCCACACCGATCGCCTGTCGGCCAGGAATCGGAGCCAAGATCCGAACGTCTGGTGAGGCCATCGCGTAAGCGATGTCTTTGGCAAGACTCGTCACGCGCGCAACCTTGACACCTTCGCCAAGTTCGAGTTCGAACCGGGTCACAGTTGGACCGACGGTAAAACCGACGAGGTGGGTCTCAACACCGTGGGCGAGTAGCGCCCGCTCGAGTGTGAGTCCACGCTCTTCAACCTCGCGTCGATCAAGCCCCTGTTGCTTTGTTCGGTTCAGGAGTCGTTGCGCAGGGAGTTTCCAATTCCGCTGCTTTGCCACAAGTGAGAGCTGCTCAGAGGTTCCAGCCTCAACCTCGAGGTCCTGCGCATGAACCACTAATTCCGGCTCAATGGCCTCAGATCCTTCATCGAGATCCTCATCGACGAGATCATCGCCGGTCAGATCTTCCTCGATGAATCCAGCAGCAAGATCATCGACATCAACGTTGCCCGCAACACTGAACTCTCGCTCATGCCCATCTTCTTCCAACTCGAGATCATCCTGGTCGAACTCCTCATCGGCACTGGTGAGCTGTTCTGAGCGGTCACGCCAGGACTCCGCAGCCTCCTGGCTGAGTGCCCTTGTGCGATCAAAGAGCGCGCGAACAGCGGTGACGGCAGACAGACCGCACAGGCCGCAGATCGCGAACCCAAGGATGAGAAAGAGAACCAGCACTGCACCGATCGTGCCAACAAGGGCATGAAGCGAACCGCCAATTGCGGCCCCGACAACGCCTCCAGCGCCGCCAAGAATTTTGAACGATGCGTGAATTGAGGGTGACGACGCAAAGAGCTCTGCGATCGCCGAGATTGCCACCGTGCTGAAACAGATCGCAACGAGCATGCCGAGCGCCCCGCGCCTCGCACGACCCATAATCAACGTGACCGACGCGGCAATAAAGATCAACGGAAGGAAGCCCTCACCCCAGCCGAACCCATCGGCTCCAAGGCGTCGGACCTCATGTCCGGTCAGTCCAAGAAGACTCAGATAGATTCCAAGTCCAAAGAGGACCCCCAGCACCAAAGCAACCCAGCCCCAAACCTCATCGGGCTGTTCGGCTACAAAGATCCCCGTTCTCCGCAGGCCCTCGCCAACGTGGTCCGAGGCAGATCTTCTCTGTTTTGTGGTTCGTCTCTTACCAGAGTGTTTCGCGGCAGACTTCGAGGCAGAACTTCGCTTAACAGCAGCTTTGCTGACTGTTGTGCGAGTGCTTCCTCGGTGATCTGAGGTTGATCTTCCATTCGCCACAGTGAATTAACGCTAACACCAGACCCCCTCTTTTAAGGGGTTGGTCACGGTATTTCCAGCACTGAAAGGAGGGGTTTTAGGCCTCCATGAGAACAGGAACGATCATCGGCCGGCGCTTCGTGCGATCCGAGACAAGACGTCCAAGCGCCCGTCGAGTTACCCGTCGGATCGTCTCCAAATCGACGTTCTTTCCATCGATGGCGCCCTTTACGGCAGTGATCACCGCGAGACGAGCATCATCGAGAAGCTCCTCTGCCTCGCCAGCGTGAACCCAGCCTCGAGTGATGATCTCCGGGCCGGTAATGATCTCTCCGTTATGTCCATCGATGGTGATCACCACGACTATGACGCCCTCTTCCGCGAGCACCTTGCGATCACGAAGCACACCGTCTGACATATTGCCGACTACACCATCGACATAGAGATAACCAGCAGGGACACTGTCGCCGTAGTCGATCCCCGCATCGGACAGAACGATCGAGTCGCCGTCCTCACAGAGCAGGACATTCTCCGGTTCCACGCCCATTTCGATTGCGAGTCGAGAGTGGCGGAGTAGGTGGCGGTATTCGCCATGTACCGGCACAAAATTCTTCGGACGGGCAACGGCCAGCATTGTGGAGAGCTCACCCTGCTTTGCATGTCCGCTTTCGTGTACGTGGGCAATTCCAGAGTGGATTACCTCCGCACCGCGGCGTGCGAGTCCATCCATCACCTTTGCGACCGCCCACTCATTTCCGGGGATGGCATGGCTTGACAGGACGATGACATCTCCATCGCGAACGTCAAAATGGCGGTTCTCCCCCGCTGCAAGCAGCGAGAGTGCTGACATTGGCTCACCCTGCGAGCCAGTCGAGAGTACGAGTACCTGCCCGGGAAGTAGATCATCGATCTTGTCGATATCAATGATTGAGGCCTCGGGGATCGTGAGAAGGCCGAGCTCGCGAGCGATGGCTACGTTTCGCAACATCGACCTGCCAAGCAGTGCGATCCGTCGACCGTGTGCGACCGCTGCATCAGAGAGCTGTTGCACTCGATGGATGTGACTCGCGAAACAGGCGACAACAATACGTCGATTGCGATGTTCGGCAAAGATTGTCCGGAGAGTTGCACCGACGCTCCGCTCGCTTGCGGTGTAGCCCGGCTCCTCGGCGTTCGTCGAATCCGAAAGGAGGAGTCGAATTCCGCCACCGTCGGCAAGTGCTCCGATGCGGGCAAGATCAGTTCGGCGGTCATCGACCGGAGTCATGTCAAGCTTGAAGTCACCGGAGTGCAAGATCACACCCTGTGGCGTGTGAAACGCTGTCGCAAAGCCGTTGGGAACTGAATGGGTGACGGGGATGAACTCGACGTCGAATGCCCCAATCATCCGCCGCTCTCCGTCATTGACCGCGATGAACTCCGTTCGACCAGAAAGTCCTGCTTCGTCGATACGGCCTCGAGCCATCGAGAGGGTGAGACGCGAACTGTAGATCGGTGCGGAGATCTCCCGGAGGAGGAAGGCGAGCCCACCCATGTGGTCTTCGTGACCATGGGTAATCACGATGCCGTCAATCCTTTTCGCGTTCTGCGTCAGATAGTGAAAGTCTGGCAACACAAGATCGATACCTGGCATCTCGGGATCAGGAAACATGATTCCGCAGTCAAGAATGATCATCCGTCCCGAATGTTCAACAACGAGACAGTTTCGACCGATCTCGCCGAGTCCACCAAGGAAGGTGACCCGTACATCGTTAGGCATGAGTGGTTCGACCAAGCCGCCATGAATCAAGGTCGGCGAGAACCTGCTTCGCTCGCTCGAGGAGGCCTACTGGAGCATCACCAAGCGGGAGCCGGCAAGAACCGCCAGGTAGTCCAAGCACTCGTAACATCTCCTTCGTCGGAATGGGATTTGGCGCGTCGTCTGCTGATTCAAAGGCAAATGAATCGAGGAGCGCTCGGTTAATCTCGAGCGCCGCGTCGACCTCTCCGGTGAGGAAGAGTTCGATCATCTCCCGGCACTCCTCGCCGGTCCAATGACTTGCCACTCCAATGAGCCCGACAGCGCCCACAGAGAGCAGAGGAAGAGTAAGGCCATCGTCACCGCAGTAGATCTCAAGCGGTCGCGGAACTTGATTCATCAGCCGTGCGGTTGCCGCCGGTTCGCCGGTGGCATCCTTCAGGCCGATGATATTTGCCTCGCTTGAAAGGAGCCGCAGTACCGTCTCACTCGCGATCTTTCGACCAGAGCGGATCGGAATGTCATAGAGAATCACGGGAAGTGATGTCGCACGAGCGACGGCTCGGAAGTGCGATTCGATGCCCGATTGAGCGGGACGGTTGTAGTAAGGCGTGACCGCCAAGATCCCCGCTACACCAGCTGCCTCAGCACGTTTGGTGAGCTCAACCGAGTGAAGCGTGTCATTCGAGGTGGAGCCAGCGATCACCGGCACCGAGACGGCGCCGACCACCGCCTCCCACAGTTCGACTCGCTCGTCATCGGTCAATACAGAACTCTCGCCCGTTGAACCGCAGACCACCAAGCCATCATTGCCGTGATCGACGAGGTACCTGGCCAACTCCACGGTTCCCGCGATGTCAACTTCGCCATCTGGTGTGAACGGGGTAACCATCGCAGTGAGCACTCGGCCGAAGCTGGCCGAACGGGAAATTGCGCTCATCTCAGAACGCTAGCAGTCGACATCGTTTACAGATCAAGGAGTTGGTCGAGGCCAATGGTCAGTCCAGGCGTGCTGGCGACCCTCCTGACGGCGAGTAACACCCCTGGCATAAATGAAGTTCGATCATAAGAGTCTTGTCGAATGGTGAGGGACTGGCCAAGTGCTCCAAAGATCACCTCTTGGTGCGCGACAAGCCCGCGAATTCGGATGGAGTGCAGGTTGATGTTTGCTGGTCCACGCGCGCCACGTGCACCCGATAGCACCTCACGCTCGGTTGGATCAGCTCCAAAATCTCCTCGTCCGGTGCTGAATCGACGTTCAGCGATTCGACGCGCACTCTCCATGGCCGTGCCGGAGGGAGCATCGCGCTTCTGGTCGTGGTGAAGCTCAATGATCTCCGAATTGTCAAAATAGGGCGCTGCAAGCTCAGCAAACCGCATCATAAGCACCGCGGAAATCGCAAAGTTCGGAGCGACAATTGCGTTTGGCCGATCGGATGGCGAAAATCCACCTGCAATCTCCAACAGGACCTCCGGCGAGAGTCCAGTAGTCCCACAGACAACGTGGATTCCGTGGGTCGAGGCAAATGCAAGCGTGGCTCGAGCGACATCGGCGACCGTAAAATCGACAAGGACCTCCGCTTGAGCTTCAACCGCAGAGTCGAGGTCACCGGTGATCGTGATCGTGCTGTCAGTGAGATCTGCGATTTCGCTGAGCGGTCTTCCGGTCTCGGCCGGATCGATGGCAACAACAAGGTCAAGATCTTCGCTGTCAAGGACAGCCCGACAGACCGTGGCACCCATCCGGCCCGCTGCTCCAACGACACCAACTCGTATGCTCATCGTCTTTGCATCATAAAGGTGAACGTTGAGAGTGTCAGGTTGTACTCGACGTCGATCATTTCACCTGAGCATTTAGAACCAGATGACAGGCGATTCAAAGCACTCATAGAAAAGTATCGGCAAAATCAGCCTCGTCAAAGGGGCCGACGACGGCGAGAACTCGTGGCTCGCGCAGCACTTTGGCTGCGATGTCCGCAACATCTTGCTTTGTGACCTCCACAATGTGACGGATCGCCTCATCCGGAGCGATGACCTCACCTTGGAGAAGCATCCCCGCACCTATCCGGCTCATCCGGGCACCGGAGTCCTCAAGCGAGAGCAAGGTGTCTGCCTTGATATGGCCCTTCGCGAGTTCAAGCTCACGATCATCAATGCCGTGCTCTGCGAGATCCTCAAGCTCTCCCTTGATGATGGTCAGAACCTCTTCAACATGTTCAGGCGAGGTGCTCACAGAGATCGAAAGGAGTCCGGCGTCGCCGTAAGAGACACGGTCGGATCCAATCGAATAGCAAAGGCCTCGCTCCTCGCGAACCTTTTGAAAGAGCCGCGAGCTGAGTCCTCCGCCAAGAGCATGATTAAGAACCGAAAGTGCATAGCGCTCCGGATCACGGCGCGAGGATCCACGCATCCCAAGCACGACATGAGCCTGTTCGGTGTCACGTCGTTCAACGGTGAGTTGCTGTGTCGTGGGCCCCGGTGCAGAGCGAATTGGGGTCGTTCCACCGCTGAGCCCTGAGAAGCGATCCTCAAGTCCCTTCGCGAGAAGATCATGATCGATATCACCGGCAGCTGCGACCACAATGTTGCCCGGACGATAATGGTGATCGCAGAAGGTGCGAATTCCCTCTACAGAGACCGAAGTGATCACCTCTGGCAGGCCAAGCACCTCACGCCCGAGAGGATGGTCACCGAAAACCGCCAAAGAGAGGTTCTCATAGACAACATCTGCTGGCTCATCTCGGTGCATCAACACCTCCTCCAAGATCACCTGGCGCTCCGCATCGACCTCGTCGGGACGAAGTGCTGGGTTCCACATGATGTCGGAGAGGATGTCGAGTCCAAGATCAAGGTTCTCCGCGAGCAGGCGCATGTAGAAGGTGGTGTACTCCTTCGTCGTATAGGCGTTCATGTCGCCGCCGACGGCATCGGTGTCTTCCGCGATTGAACGGGCACTGCGCGTAGGGGTTCCCTTAAAGAGCAGGTGCTCTAAGAAGTGCGAGATCCCCGCCTCGCCGTCGCCCTCATCGCGCGACCCAGTACCGACCCAAAAACCAATACACGCGGACCGCACCTCGGACATCACGTCGGTGACGAGCGTCATGCCCGAGGGCAGAACCGTAGATTCAATCATGATGATCCATCGACCAGTGCGATCGATCGCTCACAACGATGAGGATGGTGATTAGCGACGTGGTCCACGGCGACGTGGTCCACGGTCCTCACGGGGTGCGACTTCGGCGGGGCCGAGGTTGCCAAACTCGTTCTCAATCACTGCAGAGAAGGTCTCTTCGAACGAGACCCGCTTGACTCCATCTGCATCAGCAGCAGGTGCAGATGGTTCTGGCGCTGGAGAAGACTTCGCTGGACCTGCCGCAGCGCCATTGCTCTGAGGAGCTGGCGCCTCGCCAGCTATTGAGAGAGAGATCTTGCCCTGTGGATCGATGTCATCGACAACGACCTCAATTGCCTGGCCAAGTTCGAGAACGTCCTCGACGCGCTCGACGCGTTTGCCCTGACCAAGACGGGAGATGTGCAACAGACCATCACGCCCCGGCAAGATATTGACAAATGCTCCGAACTTCGTGATGTTGACGACCCGGCCCTCATAGACCTTGCCGACCTCAGCGGTAGGCGGATCGAGGATCAGCTCGATGCGACGACGCGCTTCGTTGACAGCGGTCGATTCGGTTCCACCGATGGTGACGCGACCAACCATCCCGTCGTCATCGACTGCGACATCAGCTCCGGTCTCTTGCTGGATGGCATTGATGACCTTGCCCTTCGGGCCGATGATCTCGCCGATCTTGTCGATCGGAACCTCAATGCTGATGATCTTCGGTGCATAGGACTTCACATCGTCATTTGGCTCGGCGATTGCGCCCAGCATCACGTCGAGGATCTTGAGTCGGGCGTCACGTGCCTGACCAAGCGCCCTTGCAAGGACATCAGCAGGAAGTCCATCGATCTTGGTATCGAGCTGCAGTGCGGTAACGAACTCCGCGGTTCCCGCAACCTTGAAGTCCATGTCACCAAAGGCATCTTCAGCGCCAGAGATGTCAGTCAGCGTCGTATAGATGCCGTCGTGAT
>CAIVND010000025.1 GCA_903907185.1 uncultured Acidimicrobiaceae bacterium | reverse complement strand
CTCCGGGCTGGTCCCGTGCATCGTCTCCCACGATGACGGTCGCTCGCTAATGGATGCCGTACTTCAAGATCCAACACTCGAGATCACCGTCGACGTCGAGCGCCGCACCGTCGAGGCCCCGAAGATCGGATTCACCGCACCGTTCTCGATCAACGACGGTGCCCGCAACCGGCTCCTGCAGGGTCTCGATGACATCGGCATCACCCTCACACGGTCGAGCGCGATCGATAGCTTTGAGCGGACTCGACCGTCGACGCTACCCACCGTCCCGGTCTGACGGCCTTTTTGGCGAGTTTTGGGGAGGCGCCTTGACGAGAGCGCTCAATCCGGGCATGATTTGAACCATGGGTAGAGATCTCAACTTCAAGTCACTGCTGCTTACGTAACGGCGAGCTCCCCGAGCTTGCCGTAGCCTCCTGCGCCATTTGGCCCAGGGGGTTTTTTATTTCCCAAAGATCAGTTCACCGAAAAAGAAAAAGTGAGGTGCACATGCCGCCACAGAATGTAATCCCGCGAAAGATGCCCTTCGAGCTCTACCGACCCTATGAGCCGGTCGATATTGAGGACCGCACCTGGCCGGCAAAGGCCATTACCAAAGCCCCCCTGTGGTGTGCCGTGGATCTACGCGATGGAAACCAGGCACTGATCGATCCCATGGACCCGGTGCGCAAACGCCGGATGTTCGAAGCACTCGTTCAGATGGGGTTCAAAGAGATTGAGGTGGGTTTTCCCTCCGCCTCCCAGCCAGACTTCGACTTCGTGCGGGCGCTCATTGAAGAGGATCTCGTCCCCGATGACGTGACCATTCAGGTACTTGTGCAGAGTCGCAAAGACCTCATCGAGCGGACCTATCAATCTCTTGAGGGTGCGAACAATGCGATCGTCCACTTTTATAACTCAACCTCAGTGCTCCAACGTCGAGTCGTCTTTGGTCTCGACAAGGACGGAATCACCAAGATTGCGACCGATGCAGCAACGATCTGTCGAGCCCTTGAATCGACCCTTCCTAATACGAACCTGCGCTATGAGTACAGCCCAGAGTCATTCACCGGTACCGAGATTGAGTACTCCATCGAGATCTGTTCAGCGGTTATGGACGTCATCGAGCCAACCAAGGATCGACCCCTCATCTTGAACCTTCCCGCGACGGTCGAGATGTCAACACCCAACATGTATGCCGATCTCATTGAATACTTTCATCGCAACATTCCTAGGCGCGAGGCAATCGTGCTGAGCCTTCACCCACACAACGATCGCGGCTGTGCGGTCGCTGCCGCAGAGCTTGGCGTCATGGCCGGTGCCGATCGTGTTGAGGGCTGCCTGTTTGGTAATGGCGAGCGAACAGGCAACGTGGACATCGTCACCCTTGCGATGAACCTCTTCTCTCAGGGCGTCGACCCGAAGCTCGACATCACCGACATCGACCAGCTTCGTCGAGTCGCTGAGTATTGCAACCGTCTCCCGGTCCATCCGCGCCACCCCTACGTTGGCGACCTGGTCTACACCGCGTTCTCTGGGTCGCATCAGGATGCCATCAAGAAGGGCATCGCGGCGCTCGAGAAGAACTACAGGCTGTGGGAAGTTCCCTATCTCCCCATCGATCCGCACCATGTCGGTCGCAGCTATGAGGCGGTAATCCGCGTCAACTCACAGTCCGGTAAGGGCGGCGTTGCCTACATTATGGAGGTTGAGCACTCCATGATTCTGCCTCGAAGGCTGCAGATCGAGTTCTCCCAAGCCATCCAACACGTCACCGAAGACACGGGCACCGAGATCTCCCCCGATGTCATGTTCGAGGTCTTCGAGCGCGAGTACCTCTCGGGTGGATCGATCGAACTGCTCAGTCATGAGACCCAGGTAAGTGGAGGTGCTGATAAGTGCACCGCCCAACTCCTCGTCGATGGTGAGCACCAGACAATCTCCGGTGAGGGCAACGGTCCAATTGCGGCCTTCGTCGCCGGCATCCGCGATGGTCTCGGCATCAAGATCGATGTCGTCGATTACTCCGAACATGCGATCGCTCAGGGAGCCTCGGCCTCTGCCGTTGCCTATGTTGAGACGGCTGATGCCGATGGCAAGACCCGTTGGGGTGTCGGCATCGATCCCAGCATCACCACCGCATCGCTCCGTGCGGTCATCTCTGCAGTCAACGGTCGGCGCCGTCCACCGAGCTAGGCCGAATCTTTCATCACGGTGCCGGGATCCCGCTCCGGTACCGTGATTCGATGAAACGCCTCTGCTACAGATCGGTCTCGTAGACACTGGGCGGCATGGTGTTGGAGTGACCAACCGCTTCAAGTTCACGCTGGAACTGCTCACGAATAAAGGGATCCTCCTGGGCGTAGCCGATCGCACGACCGCCCTGGCTGATGTTGAGGTTTGTCGCGGCACCGGACTCGGGATCGAATCCAAGATAGGTAAGCGGCGTTGGGCCACCCCAAAAGTTGATGACTCGGAAGGGTTCATCGGCCACACCGAAGTGCTGGTGGAACCACGTTCCACCACCCGGAGCTGCCGCGACGAGACCACCTGGCACATAGTCAAGAACCTTGACCTCGTCCCCATGGCCGTCTTTCCACGGTGTTTGTCCGAGTTCGACCGGCCAGTTGTAGGTGTAACCCTTACCCCGCAGGCAGACCAACACTGCACCGGCATCGTGATAGTGCGCTCGCGAGTAACGACCCTGGGGATACTGAGCGATGAAGCCACAGGATTCATCTTCGAATCCACTCCATGCCGGTTGGATACGACGAAATCCCGGTGCCCGTTGATTGTCGAGTGGAAGCTCAGAGTGAACGATGTCGGGATAGAAGTTGGTACGAGCCTGTGCCCGCTTGTTGAAGGGAACCGCGTACACCTTCTCGTCGTACTTGTAGAAGTCCTGATCATCTCGGTAGTGCGCGGGAAAGATGTAGTCATTGTTAAAGATGAAGTGCTCATCAAAGACCACGTTAAAGACGGGTGGGGCGTTGGTCGCCGCAATGATCAGCACCCGCTCGTTCGTGGCGTTGACGATCCGGTGATGGACGTTTGGAGGAAGGTAAAAGAGTGATCCTGGTCCCCACTCGGTTACCTTCTTGTTCTTTTCATCAACCCATGTCTCGGTCGTGCCGCGGCCCTCAACGACAAGATAGATCGCGTGATAAAAGTGTCGCTCCGGTTTCAGCGCAGCACCGCCAGGGACCTCGAGCACAAACATTCCCTTGATGCCGTCGGTTCCATCTAAGTAGATGTAGGCACCATTTCCCCCAAGACGATCCCATGCTCCAAGATCAAGCTCTCGCACGTTATGCACGCCGATGATGTTCTCGTAGATCGGAATGTTCTCCTCCGTGAGGAACTGCCGATAGCGCGTCTGGCGCGCCACACCTTTGTTCAGTCCCGCTCGATCATCATCACTCGATGGCTCGTGAAAAAGCTCCGGTTCAGCCACGGTCAGTTACCCCCTCATTGTCTCTGACACAACGGTTTCCAGTGTAGGTCGGGGCCGGTGAAATAGACAGAGAAATGACCTCAGCGAGCCGAGTCAACAATTTGACTATTGCGCGATAGCGATCCTTCGGCCCTCAATCGAGGACCTGCGCAGAGCGTCGAGTACCTGTTGACAGGCAAGTCCATCGAGAAAGCTCGGAGAGGGAGAGGTCCCGGTTTCGATACCACGCAAGAAGTCTCGAACAAAAAGACGAAATGGCATCATCCGATCATCACGGTCATCGATGAACGGTTCATACGAGCTGGGGATCGCAATCGGTGTGAGTTCGGTCTCTCTTCCAAGGCGCGCGCCGAGCACCTCGCCGTGAGCTGGCGGATTAAATCCAACCTGAGGCGTCACCAATGTTCCACCGGTTCCATAGATCGCGATCAGCGACTCCTCTGAGAACGGCGTCACCTTTGATCCAACCATCTCCGCGACGACGCCACTTGCAAAGTTCAAAGTAAAGCTGAGCGTGTCATCTCCATCGGAGATCATCTCTTTGCCGTCGTGGACGCGCTCAGGAGCGATCGCTATCAAGTTCCCCACCACCGATTCCACTTCGCCGAACCAGTGCCGCAGTCCGTCGATGTAGTGCGACGCGGGGCTATAGAGAAATCCACCACCTGCCTCCTGGGAGTCTCGCTCTGTTCGATATTCAGCAAGAGCACTGGCCTTGGTTGGACCACGAAAGAGTCGAAGGTGCGCGTACTTCGGTGTTCCGATATAGCCATCCTCGAGCAGTTGGTGGACGAACATCCGGCCCGAGGCGTAGCGAAACTCATGTGCCACCATCGCGGTGACGCCAGATCTGTCCGCCTCCTCAACCATCTCAATCGCCTGCTGTTCATTGAGTGCAAAGGGTTTCTCGCAGATGACGTGCTTGCCTGCACGCAGCGCAGCGATCGCCATCTCGTGGTGGAGTCGCGGCGGCGTGACAATGCTGACCGCATCGAGTCCATCGATACCAAGCAGCTCATCAAAATCAGTAAAAACCTGTGGCACGTTGAGTGCTGCGGCAGCTGCCTCAGCGCGTTCACGACGCCGAGCCGCGATGGCAACGACCTCGAGTCCCTCACTTTGGAATGCCGGAACGTGAACTGTCGTTCCAAAGCCGACACCAACAACTGCGATCCGAACCGTCATGATCTGCCCCCTCGAGGCAACACTATCTGACCGACCCTCGTCGCCACGTTGCGATCTAGTGATCTGAACGTCGCGTCACGACGCTCGAAAGCATCGATCAGACGCCGCGCACCTGATGGACATCGAGGATTCCATCTTTTGCACGAAGCGCAGCGATGGTTGCCTCGTCGGTCAGTCGATCGGTGGCGATCGCCATGAGAGCAGTTCCATCCACATCGCTCTGTTGGGCGACCGCCATGTTGACGATTCCAACACCGGCGTCACCAAGTGCGGTGCCAACCATTCCAATCATCCCGGTCCGATCATCGTTGCGAACGATGAGCAGAACGCTGGTCGGCGACAGATCGAGGGTGTGGCCATCGATCTCGACAAAGCTCGGCTGATTCGCAAAGCCACCGCGTAGCGTTCCTGAGACTGCATGGGTGGACGAACGCACAGTAATCACATTGTGGCGATCAACTGATGTCGCGCTCTGGCTCTCGCGAACCTTGAGTCCACGCTCATCGGCGATCCGTGGAGCATTGACGTATGAGACTGGCTCCTCGGTAACAACCCCGAGCACACCCTTCAAAACGGAGAGCGTCAAGATCGAGGTGTTCTCCCCCGCAAGAGCTCCCTCAAACTCAACATCAAGCACGTCGGGCATATCTTCGCAGAGCTCTGCCAGAAAACGACCAAGGCTCTCGGCGATGCCGAGATAGGGACGGACCGCCTCAGAGGCTGCACCAGCGGAGACGTTCACCGCATAGGGAACAAAATCACCATTCAACGCAAGCACGATCTGCTCTGCGATCTGCTCTCCCGCCTTGTCTTGTGCCTCCTCGGTGCTTGCACCAAGGTGGGGGGTAACGACGACCGAAGCGATACCAAAGAGCGGAGAGTCCGTTGAGGGCTCCTTGTCAAAGACGTCCAGTGCTGCACCGGCAACGTGACCGCTGTTAATCGCATCGGCAAGGTCTTGTTCGACGATCAGTCCGCCGCGTGCGGCGTTGATGATGCGTACACCTTTCTTTGTCTTTGCAAGCAGTTCTGCGTTGAACAGCCCTGTGGTCTCCTTCGTCTTGGGCAGATGAATCGTGATGAAGTCGGCATCGGCGATAAGTTCATCGAGCGAGAGCAGTTCGACACCCATGCGCTTCGCACGCTCCTGGGTGGTGTAGGGGTCATAGGCGATGACGCGCATGCCAAAGGCCATCGCTCGCTGCGCGATAAGTGCGCCAATGCGACCAAGTCCGACAATACCGAGCGTCTTCCCGTGTAGCTCCACGCCCTCCCACTTTGCACGCTCCCACCGGCCAGCGATGAGCGCGCTGTGTGCCTGGGGGATATTGCGCGCCTGAGCGAGCAAAAGTGCGAACGCGTGTTCAGCGGCCGACAAGATGTTGGACTCTGGAGCGTTCACGACCATCACACCAAGTTGTGTTGCCGCCTCGATGTCAACGTTGTCGAGTCCAACGCCGGCACGTCCCACGACCATGAGATCGGTGCCTGCCTCAAGCAGTTCTTTCGTCACCTTCGTTGCTGAGCGAACAACGAGCGCGTTTGCTCCCTTGATAAGTGTGAGCAAACTCTCCGGCGTCCACTCCAACTCTTCAACAACCTCATGGCCCGCGGCCGCCATTGCATCGAGTCCAGCTTGAGCCAATTTTTCGGTGACGAGGATCCTTGCCATTACCGCTCCTTCTCATGGAGTCGCCGTTAAGGACCACTCCGTTATGTCGAACCGTTTTACACCAACGACGCTCAGATCACTCTGAGGTCCCCCGTCCAGTGGTGTATCTTCACTACAAATCTACCCGCACATCTCGCGGCCGCTCTGCGGCCAAAGTTGGCTTAGTCCGTTGCGTTGGCGAGCAGTTCCGCGAGTCGGCGGACGCCCTCTTCCATGTCCTTGTCAGCGAGTGCATAGGAGAAACGGCCATATCCCGGGGCGCCGAAGGCCTCGCCGGGAACGAAGGCAACCTCCGCCTCGTCAAGCACAATCTCCGCCAGCTCGAGCGTCGAACTCGGGCGACGTCCATTGATCGACCTGCCAAGAACTCCAGCAAAGGAGGGGAAGGCGTAGAACGCCCCCTGTGGCTCGAAGCAGGTAACTCCCGGGATCTCGTTCAACATCGAATAGATCGTTGTCCGGCGACGATCAAATGCGCTCCGCATCATCTCGACCGCGGAAAGGTCACCCTCAAGCGCCGCGATGGCTGCACGCTGAGCCACATTGTTGACGTTCGACGTCTCGTGTGACTGCAGATTGGTGGCTGCAGTGATGACATCGGTCGGTGCGATCATCCATCCAACACGCCAACCCGTCATGGCATAGGTCTTTGCGACGCCGTTGACGACGATGCAGCGATCAGCGATCTCGGGAACGACGACCGGCATCGAGTGCTGTTCGTTCGTTCCATAGACCAAGTGCTCATAGATCTCATCGGTAAGGACCCACCAGCCACGATCTACACAGTGCCTGCCGATCGCCTCGATCGCCGCTCGGTCATAGACCGCTCCCGTAGGGTTTGATGGACTCACAAAGACCACCATTTTGGTCTTTGGTGTGGCGTATTGGTCGAGCATCTCGGGCGTGACCTGAAACCCCGTTGACTCATCGGTTGGGACGGTGATCGGAATGCCACCAGCGAGCGCAATCGACTCGGGATAGGTCGTCCAGTAGGGGGCCGGGACCAGCACCTCATCTCCGGGATCGATCACCGTGGCGAACGAGTTTGCGATCGCCTGCTTGCCACCATTTGCCACCAGCACCTGCTCGGGAACGATCGAATAGCCCGAATCACGAAGCGTCTTCGCGACAATGGCGCTACGCAGCTCCGGCAGGCCTGCAATTGGTGTGTAGCGATGGTTTACCGTTACCGAGCAGGCAGCGATTGCGGCGTCGATGATGTTCTGTGGCGTCGGAAAATCCGGCTCACCAGCACCAAACCCGATGATGTCGAGCCCCGAGGCCTTCATCGCCTTCGCCTTCGCGTCGATGGCCAGCGTGGCGGACGGAGCAACGGCACCTACCCGTCGGGAGATCCGCGAGGCAACGGCGGATTCATTGGACGCTGATTGTGATGTGGCTGTCATACCTGACATGCTTACACAGACAACTTGTGGGGATAAAACCGAGAGCGGGAGCGGGGCCCGTTGTGGAACTGGAGAGGGAAATGGCATCGATCGAACTACCTAAGGAACTGCTCCCATCAGATGGCCGATTCGGGGCTGGCCCATCGAAGGTGCGGGCTGAAGCGCTTGCGAATCTGATGGATATCGCACCGAGCTACCTCGGCACCTCGCACCGCCAGGCCACCGTCAAAGACATGGTTGGCCGCGTCCGTACCGGGGTAAGTGAACTCTTTTCGACCCCCGAGGGATACGAAGTTGTCCTCGGTAACGGTGGATCGACGGCGTTCTGGGAGATCGCCACCTTTGGTCTCATCGAAAAGAAGAGCCAGCATCTCTCCTTTGGCGAGTTCTCCTCCAAGTTCGCACAGTCTTCAGAGATGGCACCCTTTCTCGACGACCCGGTTGTTATTAGCTCCGAGACTGGTACGCACCCCACGGCAATTGCGCAGCACGATATCGACCTCTACGGACTCACCCACAATGAGACCTCAACTGGCGTCATGATGGATATCGCTCGGCCAACACACGACGATGGTGCACCAGCAACAGGTCTTGTCGTTGTCGACGGCACCTCAGCGGCTGGCGGAATCCAGGTGGATATCGCCGAGACCGACGTGTACTACTTCGCACCGCAGAAGTGCTTTGGCTCTGACGGAGGGCTCTGGATCGCAATCATGTCACCCGCGGCGATCGCTCGATCCGTAGCCATCGGTGGCTCCGGACGTTACATCCCACCGTTCCTCGATCTCAACATCGCCATCGAAAACTCACGACTCAACCAGACCTACAACACGCCAGCGCTCGTTACGCTTGCGCTGTTCGCCGATCAACTCGAATGGTTCAACGCCAACGGCGGCCTCACCTGGTCAGCGGGCAGATCTACTGCCTCGTCGAACATCCTCTATGAGTGGGCGGAGTCCTCGAGTGTCGCAACACCATTTGTGAGCAAGCCCGAAGAACGCTCGAAGGTCGTGGGAACGATCGACTTCGTCGACGAGATCGATGCAGCGGAGATCGCTAAGGCGCTCCGGGCAAATGGCATCGTTGACACGGAGCCCTACCGCAAGCTCGGTCGCAATCAGCTACGCATCTCGATGTTCCCCGGCATTGAACCAGAAGATGTCCGGTCACTGACCAAGTGCATCGACTTCGTCATTGGACACCTCGGCTAACTTCCAAAAGGCTCCGGCGGTGCACTGTGCTTCAACGTTGCACTTTCATTGGACCGCACAATGAGTTCGGCGAGCTCTTTGGGTCTCGAGAGAAATGGACTGTGCGAGGAGCTGATCTCATAGACAGCTCCTGCATGGACGCTCATATCGCGTTGGTCATCGGGATGGATGCAGTGATCGTCTGAGCAGACGATGTAGGTCGACGGTATGGCACGCCATGCGGCGCGGCTGGTCACCGGCTGGAACTTCGACGTCAGGGGAACTGTCCGAAGTCTCTTCCACGCTGCAAGGGCGAGCTCCTCCTCGCAGTCGTGGTAAAAGATGTCGCGAGCGAGAGGGAACTCCAGCAACTGATCACCGCCCGCTTGGAACTGCGTCATCTTCGTTGGACGTCTCTTTGGCGGAAAAACCTCCCCCTCCTCGAGGAGGAACGCCGCCAGGTAGACGAGATGATTGACCTTTGGTGCGAGCTCAATCAGCGAACTCAAGAGACGGCCACTGCGTGAATGGCCAACAAGAGTGACCCGACCAGGAAGATCTGCGACAACCTCCCGGACAACATCGAGATCATCCGCCATGCTCGTAAAGGGCAGATCGGGGGCAACCGAGGTGATCCCGAGTGCCGAAAGTTGCTCCTGCACCAGGTGCCAGCACCATCCATCATGTCGCGAACCATGAATCAACACGACCGTCGAACCGGGAGTTTCCATTCTTTGATACACCTCCTGGAAGTCGCCAATCCGACGAAGCCATCTCGCTGCCAAACTCTCGCAAACCACCAGCTACCGATCGCTGATGCCAGCTATGTCATTGACACTCGACCACGCAAGCGTGAACGAGTTTGAGCATCTGCTCGATTAGGACTCAAGTCCTCCGGAGATATCTTCGAGACGCTCTCGACCCCGTGAGATGAACGGCATCATGGACCGCAGCTGTGCACCGATCTTCTCGATCGGATGCTCGCGTCCCTTCTCCTGAAGTTCGCGGTAGTTCTTCAGTCCGGTCTTGTTCTCATTAATCCACTCCGTGGCAAAGCGACCATCTTGAATCTCATCGAGAACCTTGCGCATCTCGGCGCGCACCGCGTCGTTGATGATGCGGGGGCCGCGTGTGAGGTCCCCGTACTCAGCGGTTGAGGAGATCGAAAAACGCATGCCGGCGATTCCCTGCTCATACATGAGGTCAACGATCAGCTTTGTCTCGTGCAGACACTCAAAGTAGGCCGACTCAGGCTGGTAGCCAGCGGCTACAAGTGTCTCGAATCCAGCGGTAATCAGCGCCGTTAGTCCGCCACAGAGCACAACCTGCTCGCCAAAGAGATCGGTCTCGGTCTCCTCGGTAAAGGTGGTCTCGAGCACGCCGGCTCGGGTGGCTCCAATCGCATCCGCGTACGCGAGGGCGAGGCCCTTCGCACCGCCGGTGGCGTCGTTCTCCACTGCGATGAGTGCGGGCACACCTCCGCCCTCAACATAGGTACGCCGAACGAGGTGCCCCGGACCCTTTGGTGCGATCATTGCAACATCAACTGTCGTTGGCGGAACGATCGACTTGTAACGGATATTGAATCCATGCGCGAAGAGCAGCGCGTCGCCATCCTTCAGATTTGGAGCGATGTCGCGCTCGTAGACATCTGCCTGGTCAGTATCGGGCAAAAGCAACATGATCGCATCCGCCTCTTTCGCGGCGTCCGCGATGTCAAGGACACGAAGTCCCGCGGCCTCTGCCTTCGACCGTGAACTTGATCCAGCACGCAGACCAACGCGGACATCGATACCCGAGTCACGAAGGTTCAACGCATGGGCGTGGCCCTGTGAGCCATAACCAATAATGGCGACCTTACGATCGTTGATCAGAGAACGATCAGCGTCTTTTTCGTAGTAGAGCGTTGGCATTGCGTTGCTACCTCTTTCATGTCTTTCGAACCGGTTCCCGGGCATCGGGAACCAAAACCAGGCACTTGCAGTCTGTCGGTGCCGAAGTGTTAGAGCTGAACCAGCCTTGGGAGCGCTACGGCGCCCGTCCGCTGGAGCTCTGAGATGCCATATGACCTTAGCTTTTCCTCAAAGTCATCCAAAACCGTCGGCTCGGCGACCAGCTGGATGGTGGTTGCCTGGTCGGTCATCTCCACAATGGAGGCGCCGGCAGATTGGATCAACACGCCAAGGTCTGCGTCGTGTTCCACCGACCTCGCAAGCGTCGCAAGTAAGAGCTCCGCCTGCGTTGCCTCTTCAGGGTCAAGCTCGGTGATCGCCACCACATTGATAAGTTTGTCGAGCTGGTCGATCACCTGCTGAAGAAGGTTCGATTCAACATCGACCACGATCGAGATCCGTGAAAATGCGGGATCATCAGTTGGAGCAACGGCGAGCGAGATGATGTTGTAGCCACGCCGAGAGAACAGACCAGCCACCCGTAAGAGGACGCCAGCCTTGTTCTCCACCCGTGCGGTCACCAGATGGTGTCTGGTCTGTGCGGTGAGGTTGGTCATCGTGGTTGGTCCGCCTGACTTGGGTGGACGAGGATCTCATCGTTCGAAGCGCCCGCAGGAACCATCGGGAAGACGTGCTCCATTGAATCGGTCCGGAAGTCCACGACGACGGGCCGATCATTGACCGCGTTTGCCTGTTCGATTGCAGCCGCTACGTCCTTGGGATCGGTGACTCGGAGGCCGACACAACCCATCGCCTCCGCCCACTTCACATAGTCGGGGAGATCCGGTGAGAGGTAGACCTCGGAGTAGCGCTGTTCATAGAACATGTGCTGCCACTGGCGGACCATGCCGAGGTAGGCATTATTCAAGATTGCGATCTTGACCGGGATGCGCTCCGAGCTCGCGGTGACGAGCTCCTGCGCGGTCATCTGGAAACAGCCGTCTCCATCGACCGCCCACACCATCTTGGATGGGCAGCCAACCTTTGCGCCGATCGCTGCGGGCACCGCAAATCCCATCGTTCCAAGTCCACCCGAGTTCACCCAGCTGCGCGGGTCGACAAAGCCCCAGTGTTGCGCTGCCCACATCTGATGCTGGCCAACTCCAGCGACCAAGATCGTCTCCGGTGGCGTCAACCGCCGGAGCTCCTCCACAACAAACTGTGGCTTGATCCGTCCGATGTCACCAGGAGCTGCGGTTCCCGCACCCTCATAGGTGAAGGGAAAGCGCTGCTTCCAATCGAGACAGCGCTCGACCCAGGTCGCAATCCGGTCACGTGACTGCGCGGCACTGTTCTTCGCAATCTGTTCGTTGAGCGCTGATATCGCAAGCCGGCAGTCCGCAACGATCCCCACCTCTGGACGTCTGACCTTGCCGATCTCCGCACGGTCGATATCGACATGAATGACCTTTGCCCCCTTGGCAAAGTCCTCGACCCGACCGGTCACGCGATCATCAAAACGTGCCCCGAAGGAGATCAAAAGATCACAGCGCTGAATTGCGGTAACAGCAGCAAAGGCGCCATGCATTCCGGGCATTCCGAGGTGAAGCGCCTCGGCATCGGGATAGGCGCCGCGAGCCATCAAGGTGGTCGTCACGGGGATTCCGGTCAACCCAACAAAGTGCGCGAGTTCCTTCGCTGCGTCTGCCTTGATGACCCCACCACCGACGTAGAGCACTGGGCGCTCTGCGGCCGCGATGAGCTCAACGGCAGCCGCGACCGAACGCTCATCGGGTGCGCTCGCCACACGGTAGCCAGGAAGTTCCAGCTCTCCGGGCTCCTCGTAGTCGATCGTCGCGTTGGCAACGTCCTTCGGGAAGTCGATGAGCACGGGCCCTGGTCGCCCGGTGGTCGCAACATGAAATGCCTCAGCGACAATCCGCGAGATGTCGTTCGCATCGGTGATCAGCCAGTTGTGCTTGGTCACCGATGCCGTGATGCCTGTGGTATCTACCTCTTGGAACGCGTCGGTGCCGATGGAGGTCGTGGCAACCTGACCTGTGATCACGACAATCGGTACCGAGTCCATGTAGGCATCAGCAAGAGCGGTGACGATATTCGTCGCGCCAGGACCACTGGTCACCATGGCGACACCCGGACGGCCGGTTACCTGCGCGTACCCTTCGGCAGCGTGGCCTGCACCCTGTTCGTGGCGGACCAAGATGTGACGGATCGAGGAATCGATGATGGGGTCATAGACCGGAAGGATCGCTCCTCCGGGCAGGCCGAAGAGTACCTCAACGCCCTCGCGTTCAAGACTCTTGATCAGTGCCTGTGCTCCGGTGAGTTTCATGGCTCCCCTCAACTCTCCCTATTCCATCTTCGTATCGTCGATCTGCCCAACCCCCGGCCAATACGGCCCATCATTCTAGGGGGGAAATAAAAACGACCTCCCATCGGGAGGTCGCGAGCGCACAGACGGCTTTGGCCGGTGTGCGCTAGCTCAGTACTACTACCAGTGAAAATTTTGACATCACCCGTATCTTTGCAGAGAATCTCCTACTCCACAAGGGCGTGTTAGTGAGCGAGCTGCACCGCCTCGATGTGGAGGTAGCTCTCGCTTGTCGCGAGACACGCGGCGAAGGGAACGGGAACCACCTTGGCGATCGACTGGTTCGGTGGATAGACCCGTAGTCCGGCCGCGAGTCCGCTATGGCACGAAGATGATGGATAGTTCGCGGTATTGGTGATCTGCAAGATCGCGACGGCACTCTGGCCATGAGCGAGCGTGACGGCCTTCGGAACGATCACGGCATTGCGTGCCGCTGAACTCCCGTCTTGGTGTCCCCCAAGATTCACCGCCGAAACTCCCGGATAACCCGCCAACAGACAGGACTTCGCGGAGAGGTTCGTGAACTCGAGGTTGTAGAAACTGCTTCCCGCTGCCCCGTTTGCCTGAGTGTTGATCCAGATCACGAGCCGGTTCGTCGAACAGTTTGCCGGCAAAGCGGCGATGCCCATCTGACTCGAAGAGACCGTCGTCGCAGAGGCCACGTTCGATAGGCCAAAGGCCGGTCCACCGATTGCCAAGCCAATCAGCATCGGTGCAAAAACGACGCGCCGAACTCGTACAACAAGAGCTCCAAAATTGTTCATCGATCTACCCCAGTTTGTCGCGACGTCACGACTCAACTACAGGGTACCGCTGAGCTCTGTCAGGCGAACGACACACGGACCACACTGAAGACCAAGCCCTATGCCTCGGTAATTGCTCCGCGCTCGGCGCCCGTTGCGAGGCGCGCATACTTTGCAAGCACACCGGTCTTGTAGCGAGGCTCAAGGGGCACCCATGCCTCGCTGCGCTTCGCAAGCTCGGCCTCATCGACGATCAGATCGATGATGCCGGTGTTGGCATCAATAACGATGCGATCACCCTCAGCTACAAGACCGATCGGGCCACCAACACTTGCCTCAGGGGCGACGTGGCCGATACAGAATCCACGCGTCCCACCGGAGAACCGACCGTCGGTTACCAAGGCGCAGGCGCCGCCGAGTCCAGCGCCGGTGAGCGCACCGGTAATCGCGAGCATCTCGCGCATACCTGGACCACCCTTTGGGCCCTCGTAGCGGATGACAATCACGTCACCGGGATTGATCTTGCCGTCCATAATCGCGTCCATCGCAAGCGCCTCACCATCAAAGACACGGGCGGGACCATCAAAGCTCGAAAGGTCGGTGCCGGCGATCTTTACCACGGCGCCCTTCGGGGCCAGGCTGCCGCGCAGGATCACGATGCCACCCTGAGCATGGATTGGAGACTCAATGGGATGCACGACCACTCCATCGGGCGGCGGTGGATTGAGACTTTCCAGGTTCTCACCCATGGTGTAGCCGTTACAGGTCATAACGTCACCATGGAGATGGCCCGCATCGAGCAACATCTTGAGCACCACCGGCACGCCACCGACTCGATCGAGATCGAGCATGTGAAACTTTCCATGCGGCTTCATGTCGGCAAAGTGCGGGACGCGCTTACCGATCCTCGTAAAGTCATCGATATTGAGATCTACCTGTGCCTCATTGGCGATCGCCAGAAGATGGAGCACGGCATTCGTCGAACCACCGAGTGCCATCGTGACGGCGATCGCATTCTCAAAGGCCTTCATCGTCATGATCTGCCGCGGGCGGATGCCAAGCTCGAGCTGTCGGATCACTGCGCGTCCCGAGTCAAAGGCAACTTCATCACGCCGTCCATCGATCGCAGGAGCTGAGGCGCCAGCGAGAAGAGACATACCGATCGCTTCACCGATCGCGGCCATCGTGTTCGCGGTGAACATCCCCGCGCAGGCACCCTCGCCTGGACAGGCATGTTTTTCAATCTGATAGAGCATCTCGTCATCGATTTGGCCGGCCGCGTGCGCGCCAATCGCCTCAAAGACGCTGACGATATCGAGGGTCTGATCGAGGTAATGACCGGGCATGATCGAACCTGCGTAGACAAAGACCATCGGAAGATCGAGTCGGGCCGCAGCCATCAACATGGCCGGAAGCGACTTGTCACATCCTGCGAGTCCAACAAATCCGTCGAACCGCTCAGCGTGCATAACGGTCTCGACGGAATCGGTGATGACCTCTCGACTAACGAGTGAGGCACGCATTCCCTCGTGGCCCATCGAGATGCCATCGGAGACGGTAATCGTAAGGAACTCGAGTGGATAGCCACCAGCCTAACGCACGCCAGCCTTCGCGCGCTGGGCAAGGCGGTCGATAGACATATTGCAAGGGGTGACCTCGTTCCAGGTCGAGGCGATACCGATCTGTGGCTTTGAGAAATCCTCATCGCCCATGCCAACCGCACGAAGCATCGCTCGCGCCGCGGCTTTTCTCGGGCCCTCCGTCACATCCTGGGAGTGGATTTTTAGGCTCTTTGTGGTTGGGTTCGGTGGAGTAGTCGCCATTCCACAAGACTACGTGAACCGACATGGCGCACAACCGCTTCATGGCGCTCGGCCACGGAGCTAGCTAATAGCTACCTGCTTTTGCGCACTCCAAATGCCTCCGCAACGAGTTTGCCGTTGGCCTGGCCCTTTGTCTCTCGCATCACCTGTCCAAGGAGAAACTGCGCAACCCGTTCGTCGCCTTCGACGAAACGAAGCCACTCGTTGGGGTTGGCGGCGATCACTGCGTCGACGATCACACCAAGCGCGTCGGCATCGACTCCCTCATATCCCAGCTTTTTGATGATCTCGCTTGGGGCGCCATGTCCGTCGAGCATCTCGGTGAGTACGGCTTTGGACTGGGTCGCGGAGATCTTCCCGCTTGTCTCGAGGCCAAGGAGTTCAACAAATGCCTCGACGCTTAATGCACGCGCCTCGTCTGGACGAGCGGCAGCCTCATTTGCGCCTCGAGCCAGTGCCAAACGACCATCGGCACCATGGGCGATCGCGCCGACGACGAGGCCGTCGAGCGCGAGATCAACTACGGTCACGATCTGATCTTGGTACGAGCTCGCATCAAGATCTGGATTCGACTTTGCCATCGCGGCGGTCAACTCACGACGTCGATCTCCGGGCATAGGCGGGAGCGCTCCGCGTACCTGTTCAATCCACGATGAACTCGGGGCGATGGTTACGAGATCGGGCTCGGGAAAGTAGCGGTAATCAAAGGCCTCCTCCTTCGAGCGAAGCGATGAGGTACTTCCCGTTGATTCATTCCAGTGGCGGGTCTCTTGCACCACCCGTCCACCGGCCTCGAGAAGTTCGACCTGTCGCGCTGCTTCATATTCGATGGCACGACCAAGTGATCGCAGAGAGTTCATGTTCTTGACCTCACAGCGAGTACCAAGCTCGGTCGTCCCCACCCGTCTAACCGAAACGTTGGCATCGACGCGCAACGATCCCTCCTCCATCCGGCCATCAGAGGCCCCGGTGGCAACAAGGATCGAACGAAGCTCGTTCAGATAGGCACGCGCGTCCTCGGGCGAGGTGATCTCTGGTCGCGAGACGATCTCGACGAGTGGCACACCTGCTCGGTTGTAGTCAACGAGTGAGTAGTCAGCGTCATGGATCCTGCCGCCCCCACCCATATGACTTGTCTTGCCGGTGTCCTCTTCCAGGTGCGCGCGCTCGATACCCACGGTTGTTCCACTGGGAAGCTCGATAGAACCATCACGGTTGATCGGCTCGTCATACTGACTGACCTGATAGTCCTTTGGCATGTCTGGATAGAAGTAGTTCTTTCGGTGAAAGATCGACGGCTCAACGTGACAGTTGAGCGCGAGCCCGATCCGCATTGCGTACTCCACTGCCTGCTCATTGAGCACCGGCAACGACCCGGGTAGACCAAGACAGACCGGGCAGATATTGGTGTTCGCGACAGAGCCAAAGGTGTTCGCACACGAGCAGAACAACTTTGTCTTCGTCTGCAGCTCGCAGTGGACCTCAAGTCCAACGGTGAGCTCCCATCCGGGAACGATCTCGCTCATCTTGACGCTCCCGCGCTCAGTTCAACCGGACCGCGACAACCCGCCTGCTGCGCGTCTTCGACGGCCTTTGCGACCCGAAACATCGCCTGCTCGCCAAGTGCCGGCGCAAAGACCTGCACTCCAACAGGCATCCCTGCCTCGCCAAGCGTAAAGGGCACACTGATCGCAGGATGGCCCGCAAGGTTCGACGGAATCGTATAGAGGTCGGAGAGGTACATCGCGAGCGGGTCGTCGATCTTTGCACCAAATTGAAAGGCGACCGAGGGCGTCGTGGGTCCGAGAAGGACATCAAAGCGCTCATAGGCTCGGTTGAAGGCATTGGCCACCATCGTCCGAACCCGTTGCGCCTGCGCATAGTACGCGTCGTAGTAACCGGCGGAGAGCACATAGGTGCCAAGCATGATGCGGCGCTTCACCTCCGGCCCAAACCCGGCAGCGCGTGTCTCGGCATTCATCTTTGCAACATCGGGGCCATCGACTCGAAGTCCATAACGAACGCCGTCATAGCGCGACAGATTCGAGGAGGCCTCTGCGGGCGCGATGAGGTAGTAGGCCGCGAGTCCACTCATCAACTCGGGGATCGCGACCTCATCCACCGTTGCACCTGCACTCGCAAGTGCACCTGCAGCGTCACGCACTGCCGTCACAATCAGTGGGTCAGCGTCACTGAGAAAGTCCGTGATGACGCCAACTCGCAGTCCAGCGATACCCTCGGCGAGCGGACCTACAAACGATGTTGGCGTGTCGCGAAGTGAGGTGGAGTCTCGATCATCGTGTCCACAGATCGCCTCGAGCAGCAATGCTGCGTCCGTAACGGTCGTAGAGAACGGTCCGATCTGATCGAGCGAACTTGCAAAGGCGATCAGCCCATATCGACTGACGAGACCATAGGTCGGCTTCATCCCAACCGTGCCACAAAACGCCGCTGGTTGGCGGATCGATCCACCGGTATCTGAGCCAAGCGCGATCGGCACGAACCCGGCAGCAACCGCTGCAGCGCTTCCGCCCGATGATCCACCCGGCACGCGACTCGTGTCCCACGGATTTTTCGAGGCACCAAATGCGGAGTTCTCCGTCGAAGAGCCCATCGCGAACTCATCGAGGTTGGACTTGCCAACCGAGACGGCACCCGCCTCGATAAGTCGGGTCACGACCGTCGCGTCATAGGGAGGCAACCAGCCCTCAAGAATCTTGGAGGAACAGGTCGTCGCAACTCCCCGCGTACAGAGGTTGTCCTTCAGCGCTATCGGTACGCCGGCGAGAGGACCAGGATCCTCACCACGCGCGATCTTCTCATCGACCGCGTCCGCCTGCGCCAGTGCAACCTCGGAGGTGACGACGTTAAAGCAGTGCAGCTCACCCTCGTGTTGCGCGATGAGGTTCAATGCGGAACTCGCAACCTCGCGCGCGGACAGTTCACCGCCGCGCACCGCTGCCGCGATCGCAGTAGCGGTCATCCTCGTCGTGTCACTCATGGCGCCTCACCAAGGATGCGCGGGACGCGGAACCGGCCGTCCTCTGCCGCAGGTGCCTGGGCGAGAACCTCCTCACGATCGACCCCAGGTCGAACCTCATCGGCTCGAAAGATATTGACGAGATCAAACGAATGTGAGGTTGCGGGAGTTCCCTCGAGATCAAGTGCACGGATGGCGTCGATGTGATCAAGTACAGCGCTTAGCTGAACGGCGTAGCTCGCAACCTCCTCATCGCTGAGTTTGAGCCGGGCGAGGGTAGCCACATACCTGACCTCCTCTGGGGTGAACTCGACTGCCATCAGCGCTCTACGACCTTTCTTGCAAAAGCAACCGCTCGTTCTTCGAGTTCGGGTGCGTCATTATCGAGTGTTGCAACGTGGAAGCTGTTCTCAAGGTAGACCCGTTCGTAGCTACCTCGAACCCGCTTAACGATAGTGTCACCGCTCTTGGGCGGCACCACGTGATCCTCCCGGCTGGAAAACAACAGCACCGGTGCCTCAATCTTTTTCAGATTCTTCTCCACGCTCCACGCCCCCTCGAGGAGCGAGAGAAGGGGCCGTATCGGTGTTGCATCGTACCCTTGGCCCTTCGCTCCAGGCTTTTTTACATCGGAACCTGGCGTGGCAAAGACGGTCCGACCTGCACGCAGCTCGCTGCGCAACGCTCGCATATTGGCGCGAGTGGTCTGGTTGATCAAAGGATTGATCAAGATCAACGCCGCGACGTTGCGATGTTGCTCGGCCAGCCAACAGGCGAGAGTCCCACCCATCGAGAGGCCGACGACGATGGTGGACTCCCCCGGTCGATCTAGTCGGCGAAAGATCTCATCAACATAGTCAGCCCAGTCGTGGAACCTACAGGGCTCTAAATCCGAAACGGCTGTTCCGTGGCCGGGAAGGAGCGGAAGCTCGACTCGGAATCCTGCATCAGCAAAGGACTCGGCAAGCGACCGCACCGAATAGGGCTGGCCGGTGAACCCATGAAGAACGAGCACGGAATTGGTGCCCTCTGGCCACGAGGAGGGCTCCGCTCCAGGTAAAAAGACAGCGGACATAGCTCCATGCTAGTGATCATGTCCCGTTCGGGATCGGGAGCCGATCGGGGCCTATCAGCCGGCAAGAAACGGCTTCGGGCACGCTAACCTCATCGCCACCACGTAGATCACCGATGCCCACGAAAGATCGCCGATGCCGACCTACCCGTTTCTCAGCCCAGAGTGGATTGAGGCCGCACGCAAAATCTACGAGGATGCGACATCGGAGCAAACCGAAGTGGACTCGAACTCTCCCGCAATCACCATGAACCTCTCGATCAACGGAGTTCCCTTTGGCGAAGGAACGCTCCAGGCACACGTTGACAGCACAGACGGCATCTTCCGCATCGATCTTGGATCCCTCGATCACGCCGAGGTCAAACTCACCCTTGACTACAAGATCGCCCGCTCGATCCTGCTTGAGGGCGATGCACAGGTTGGTATGCGCGCCTTTTTGAGTGGCAAGATTCGCGTTGAGGGCAATATGGCAAAGCTCCTTGCCCTACAGAACTCCTCAAACTCACCAGCTGATGACCGTGCACTTTCAGCGCTTCGGTTGATGACGAGTACCAGCGACTAGTACGGAGAGCTAGCTCAACTCACCAGATTCGAGTAGACGGACAAAGCCCTCCTCATCGAGGATAGGGATGTTGAGCGCCTCGGCCTTTTGAACCTTTGCGGCGCCGGGCGACTCACCGATGACGACGGCAAAGGTCTTTGCCGAAACGGTTCCCGGAGACTTGCCACCGCGTGATGTGATCGCCTCCTCTGCCTCGAGGCGATTAAAACCCAGGAGCGTCCCGGTTACGACGATCGATCTTCCGACGAGTGTCTGTCCGGCCGATTCACCCTCGACAAAACGATCTGAGGTGAGCTCGACACCGGCTTTGCGGAGCCGCTCGACTACAACAAGGTTCTCTTTGGCGCCGAAGAACGCCTGCAGTGACTTTGCGATCGCAGGACCGACACCATCGATTCCTGCGAGATCTTGGTCCGTTGCGGCAATCACCGCGTCAAGGTCCACGAAATTCTTTGCGAGCGACTGCGCCACCGTCGGTCCAACATGACGGATCGAGAGTCCCACGAGGAGTCGTGTCATCTGTCGGTGACGTGAGAGGTCGATCGCAGCGAGAAGATTGCCTGCGGAGATCTCCCCAAATCCCTCGAGATCAGTCAATGAAGACGAGGTGAGCTCGTAGACATCGGCAACGTCATGGAGAAGGCCGAGGTTGACAAAGAGTTCGACTCGGCTCTCCCCGAGTCCCTCAATATCCATCGCACTACGTGAGGCGAAGTAGGCAATTCGCTGCACCTGCTGTGCGCCACAGTCGATGTTCACACAGTAGGTATCACTCTCTCCATCGAGACGGACGAGCGTCGCGCCACAGGTTGGACAGTTCGTCGGAAACTTCCATGGTGTTGAACCCTTTGGTCGAAGCGACAGTACCGGGGCGACGACCTCAGGGATCACGTCACCTGCCTTGCGCAACACCACCGTGTCACCGGGACGGACATCTTTTAGCCCCACCTGATCCGCGTTGTGCAGGCTTGCAAACTCCACCGTTGACCCAGCCACGACAACCGGCTCCATCCGGGCATAGGGAGTTGCTCGACCGGTCCGACCGATCGAGACCAAGATCTCATGCAACAGGGTGTTTCGCTCCTCCGGCGGAAATTTGTAGGCGATAGCCCACCGAGGAGCATGGGAGGTGGCACCGAGGTAGCGCTGGGTAACGAGATCGTTGACCTTGATGACCACGCCATCGATGTCGTAGTCGAGCCCATGACGGCGTTCGAGCAGCTGTGCACAGAACACGGCGATCTCACCGAGTGAGTCGACCACTTTGATCTCACCGTTGACCGAAAATCCTGCCCGTGTGAGCAGATCAAGCTGAGCCCGTTGTGTCGGAAGTGCCAGACCGTCACTGCCAACAGCCCCACCGCGGACCTCGCCGAGCTGGTAGGCGAAGAAACGGAGCGGCCGACCCGCCGTAACGGTGGGGTCCTTCTGGCGCAGCGATCCCGCAGCAGAGTTCCGGGGATTCGCGAAAAGCCTCAGTCCCGCCTCGAGCTGGCGTCGATTGAGCTCCTCAAAGGCCGATATCGGTAGATACACCTCGCCACGCACCTCGAAGACCTCAGGGATCTCACGCTCGGGGAGAGCCAGAACCGAAGGAATGTCCACAATGGTTCGTGCGTTTGCGGTGACATCCTCGCCGACAGTCCCGTCGCCGCGTGTTGCCGCCTGGACCAGTTGACCTCGTTCATAGCGAAGTGCAAGAGAGAGCCCATCGATCTTTGGCTCACAGACGAGCGAGCGATCACCGGCCTTTGGTGCATCGTCGCGACTGAGCAGGCGATCTGCTCGTTCCCACCAGGAGGCAACCTCCTCGGCCGAGAAGCCATTGTCGAGACTCATCATCGCAACCGCGTGACGCACCGGCGAAAATGTCATCGATGGAGCAGCTCCCACGACGGCGGTAGGTGAATCTGTTGCAACAAGCTCAGGATGTGCCTCTTCGAGCGCGCGAAGTTCTTTTACGAACTCGTCGTAATCCGCGTCGGCGATCTCGGGATCGTCTTGTTGGTAGTAGCGGCTCGCGTGATAGGCGAGCACCGCTTGCAGCTCCGCGATGCGTTTCGAAGCCGCGGTTTTGCTCCCCCTTTTCGGGGCCATCAACAGATGACTCCCGAACCAACGACGAAGTCATTGACATAGATCGTCATGATCTGACCTGGAGCGATCTTGCGTGAAGGCGAGGTGAGTTCAACGCCATCAGCGGTGAGTGTCGCTTGGCGAGCGGGGCTGTGCGCACTTGCCTGTACCGAAACCACCGACCCAAGGGGAAGTTCATGGTGCACCCAGGTGCGCTGGGTAAGACGGTGTTCGCTCACAAGAAGATCCTCCTTGTCTCCAACGGTCACCACCCGCCGAGGAACATCCACATCGAGAACGTAACGGGGTCGAACACTTGAATTCGTCGAGATGCCGCGTCGTTGTCCGATCGTGATGAGCTCGACCGCAGGGACCTCGCCGTGGCGGAAGCCGCTCTTGCGTTCAACAACCTGTGCGGAATGGAGTTCAATGCGCTCACCAAGAAACTGTGCGCGTCCCTTGCCCTGGGTACGCGAGGCAATGAAACAGACGTCTTGACTATCGGGCTTTTCAGCCGTGAGAAGCCCGCGTTCTCTCGCCATCGCTCGGGTCTCACTCTTTTCCATCATGCCGATCGGCAAAAGGATGTTCGCTAACTGTTCGCCGGTCAACATCGAAAGGACATAGGACTGATCTTTCCGATGATCCAACCCTCGTGCAAGCTGAAGCACACCGGCATCGTCCCGTACAATCTGCGCGTAGTGACCGGTCGCCACAAAGTCAAAGCCGAGACGCTTCGCACGATCTAAGAACGCATCGAACTTCAGATGGCGGTTGCACTCAATGCAGGGGTTCGGGGTCTCACCACGGCGGTGTGCCTCAATGTACGGACCGACGACCTTTTCGTCGAAGGTCTCCGTGAAATTGAACACGTGATGATCGATACCAAGATGATCGGCAACACGTCGGGCGTCCGTCACATCAGCAACCGAACAGCATCCCGAGTCACCCTCACCGCCCCAGAGCTTCATCGTGGCGCCGACGACCTCATGGCCCTGCTCGACAAGCAGGGCAGCAGCCACCGAAGAGTCAACCCCACCGGACATCGCAACGAGAACCTTCACCTTCTCATTCTCGCAGCAATATCACGATCTCTCGTTCACCCTTACTCGACGACGTCTCCCATGAGCTGACGGTGTGCTGCGATAACGCCGGTGATGGCATGGTCGATCTCGTGGCTGGTTGAGGAGGCGCCAAGAGTAAACCGGATACACGAGCGGGCCTCGTCTGGCGTTAGCCCCATCGCGAGGAGCACATGGCTCGGCTCGAGCGCCCCGCTTGCACACGATGATCCCGCAGATGCAGCGACACCGTGCTGATCAAGCAGCATGAGGAACTCCTCGTTGACGGTGCCAGGAAAAGTGAGGTGTGCGTTTCCAACGTGGCGAAGTTCACGCGCCACGGTCTCGCGAGCGCTCGGCACCGACCGCAGTACCTGGTCGACGAAACGATCCCGGATGGCGCGGATACGTTCAGTGTTGAGCAGCTGACGATCTTTCGTGAGCTGTGCAGCAACCGCAAGACCAACAATTCCCGCGACGTTTTCTGTGCCAGCGCGCAGATCGCGCTCCTGGGATCCACCGAGCAGGAGTGGATGAATTCTCGACCGCGCTCGGTCACGTACAACTAACGCCCCAACTCCCTTTGGTCCCCCGATCTTGTGCGCGCTGATGGTGAGAAGGTCCACTTCACGTAAGAGAGTTGCGAGGTCATACCACTGCAACGCCTGCACGGCATCGCAGTGCACCAGAGCATCAGGTGCATGAGAGCGAACGAGCGACACAACCTCACCGATCGGCTGGACGGTTCCCACCTCGTTGTTGACGGCCATCATCGAGACAAGGCCAACCGAGGAGTCCAGCATCAGCTCAAGTTGTCGAAGGTCGATGACTGCCTGTCCATTGACCGGAGCGATGCGTGCACCAAGCGCCTCGGCGGGCCGAAGAACTCCATGGTGTTCGATCGCGCTGACGATCACCGCCCCGGGCGCAAGACCTTGCGCTACCCCAAAGATCGCGAGATTGTCGGCCTCAGTACCGCCAGAGGTGAAGACGATCTCCCCCGCTGAACAGCCAAGAACATCACCAAGGATGTCCCGTGCATCGTCGATAGCGCGCCGCTCGCCTCGACCTGCATGATGGACACCGGAGGGATTCGCATAGTGATCACGCAGGTGCACCAGCATTGCCTCAAAGACCTCAGGCAGGATGGGTGTCGAGGCGCCGTGGTCGAGATAGGCACCATGTGCACTCTCTACGCTGGTCATCTCCCTAGCTTGTCAGATAGCAGCTACCTGGTGCCTGTGTCAGCGGAGCGATCGCTGGTGCCTTCTGACCAGTCGTCAATGTGGCGACGCCTGGGTGTGCATTACCGAGCTTCATCAGGCTCTTGCCCACCAGCTTTGTACCAAAGGCATTCGCTAAGAACTTCGACGTCGTCGATGCCACGATATTGAACGCCGAAACCGACGTACCGATATAGGGGGGAAGGTGATGAGCATCGTTGATCTTTAAGAACCACTTCTTCGTGGTCTTTACCCCGTTGTAGATCGCCGTTGAGAACTGTGGAGGATTACAGGTGTCTGTTGCGCTCTGAGCAACAAAGAGCGCCGGGTTGTTTGCCGGGACCACCAACGTGTCGGGAGTCTGCGACCCAGCCCCAAAGAGCTCGCCAGACAGATCAACAACAGCACGGTAGTGGACACCCTTCACGCCATACTTTGGGTCGAATCCGAGCGCCACCGCAGTCGTTGCTCCATCAGACTGTCCAGCAAGTGCGATCTTGTTGGTCGCAACAAGGTGGTGCGCAACCGGGCAGAGGGTCGATGAGGGTCGATCGGCCCCAATCATCGACTTTGTCAAAAAGGCCATGTCACCGGGCTGATTGATGTCGTCCGCCTCTGGGAGGAACTCATCTGCTGTTCCGACTTGGGTAACCGCCTGTTGATTGGTATCGGGGAACTTTGGCGCCGCGACGATGAACCCAGCCGCTACCCAACGATCCAACAGCTTTGCGTAGGTATCCGGCGTGAGTCGGTAACCGTGACCAAAGACAATCAAGGGGAACGGTCCATGGCCAACTGCAGGATGGGCACCTTGGGTCTCTTTTGATCCCGGCCGTGGGGAGAGCGTTGGGTACCTGATCTCGGTAACGAGAACTCGATCGAGCTTCGAGGTCGAGGTGACGTAGTTCGGCGTCGATCGGGTGGTATCGACGAAGGTGCAACTCGCAACGCCAACGCTGTAGCGGACTACGGCCGGTGCAGTCGGACTTGGCTTCGAACCTGAGGTGACGACCTGGGTAACCACCGCAATGACGACAATCAGTAGCAGTGCAGCCAGCCCACGGAAGGTCCGAGCACGACGCTGTGCCATCGTGAGTCGACGCTTGGGACGTGAGGCAGCGATGGGCCGCTGTGATCTACTCATCGCGCGAGCTCGAGAGGGTTGGGAGCGAACCGAGGCCACCGGCCGACGGGCACGACCTCTCCGTCGGCGATGTTCAGGCATTGCTACAAACTACAAGATGAAGGTGTTCGACTGGCGGTTGAGCGAGGCGAGAAGCTCGCTAGCACCGACCAAGCAAGCTCCCCCAGCTGGGTTCTACTAGCTGGGCTCGAGCCATTTCCCTAGCCTGGTTGAGCGATCATCACGACGAGTGCGCCGACAAAGAGCACGGTTGTCACCAACGCTGCCCGCTCGCAGCGCTTGGCCGCGTCGATCAACACCTCGGCGTCGCGTGACTCGCTCACCAGCTGGAGTTGGATCTCCTTTTCACTTGGCCATAACGAAGCGGTGGCCACTCCCATAGCGCCAACCCAGATCGCTAGTCCAATGTAGGGATAGGCGCGAGAGCTGTCGCCGGAAAAGATCAGCGCAAGGCCACCAAAGACCGGCGTGAGGAAGATCAACCGCTCGGCGAGGTTGGAACTCGGTCGAAAGTAACGGAGCAGCGTCGCTGAGCTATAGGGATCTGGTGTACGCACCACCAGATTGGCGTAGGCGCCGGACATACCGAGTGCCCCAAAACTGATCACGGCGACGAGCACATGTACAACGACCAACGATGCATACCAGGGGTTCGAGAGCATCGAGCGACCTAAACCTCTCGCACAATGTCAACACCGATACCTCGGAGCTTCTCGGTAAAACGTTCATAACCTCGATCGATGTGCTCGACTCCGCTGATCGTTGTTGTCCCGTCAGCGACAAGACCAGCGAGAACCAACGCCGCCCCTGCGCGAATGTCTCGCGCGCGAACCTGTGCTCCAGAGAGCCGTAGCTTTCCACGCACGATCGCATGATGACCCTCAACGGTGATATCCGCGCCCATCCGTCGAAGTTCGTCGATGTAGCCAAATCGACCGGCAAAGACATTCTCGCTGGCGATGGCGACGCCGGAGGCGACGCTCAACATCGTGACGAGCAGTGGTTTGTAGTCGGTTGCAACGCCGGGATAGGGCAGAGTCGAAATGTCCACCGATCGCAGGCGCGAGCTCGCTGACGCAGTGATGGAATCGTGTTCCCGTTCGATCTCCATCCCCATTGCGACGAGCTTCTCTAACAACATGTCCATGTCACTGGCACACGCACCGTTAAGAACGATCGAACCGCCGGCGATGCCCACCGCTCCGAGGTAGGTCGCAGCCTCGACTCGATCAGGAATGGTTACGTGGCTCACGGGCATCAACGCGTCAACACCCTCAATCTCGATCCGAGAGGTGCCCGCTCCGGAGATCTTTGCACCCATCGAGGTCAATAGCGCTGCGAGATCTTGCACCTCTGGCTCTCGCGCAGCATTTTCAATCACGGTGGTCCCCTTCGCCAACACCGCCGCCATCAAGACGTTGTCGGTCGCCGTATGGCTCGGGAAATCAAAGACCAGCTCCTTGCCAACGAGCCGCTCACAGCGACCCTCGACGTAGCCGTGTTCGGTGATAAACGTTGCTCCTAGTTCGCCAAAGGCCCGAAGATGAATATCGATCGGTCGGTGACCAAAGTCATCACCTCCCGGCAGCGAGACTCTCGCAAACCCGTGCCGGGCAAGTAGGGGCCCAAAGACGACGACCGAGGCCCGCATCTTCTCTACCAGCTCATAGGGCGCTATCGGTATCAGCGTCTCTGGAGTCGTGATCGCAAGCGCACCATCTTCCTCGCGCGCCACAGTCGCC
Organism: uncultured Acidimicrobiaceae bacterium; assembly: GCA_903907185.1. GTDB lineage: Bacteria > Actinomycetota > Acidimicrobiia > Acidimicrobiales > Bog-793 > CAIVND01. The sequence continues at coordinate 3,281 of CAIVND010000025.1, read as the reverse complement.
CCGATGGCGGTGAGAACCTCGCTCATGATCGTGACGTCGGTGATGTCCGGGACACGGTAGAGACGTGTTGTCCCCGTAGTGAGTAGCGCCGCTGCCATCAGTTTGAGTGCAGAGTTTTTTGCTCCCTGAACTGCGACTGTGCCCGAAAGTGGAGAGGCTGGTTGTACGACAAAACGCTCCATTACCCGACCCTAGTAGTTCGCCCCCATCACGCGGGTAACGGTTCTGTTCCACTACCGAACAAAAATGCAAATCTTCCAACTACGATTCAGTAATGGCAAATGAACACGTAGCCCCAGACAGAAACCTCGCCCTTGAGCTCGTCCGCGTTACCGAAGCTGCAGCGATCGCTGCAAGCGACTGGGTTGGACGGGGTGACAAGATGGCCGCCGATAAAGCTGCTGTCGACGCCATGCGTGAGTTCATTGCAACGGTGCCGATGGATGGCGTTGTCATCATCGGCGAGGGTGAAAAAGATGAGGCCCCCATGCTCTTTAACGGCGAGCGGGTTGGCAATGGCAGTCCTCCTCACGTGGACATCGCCGTTGATCCCATCGATGGGACCACGTTGACCTCCCTTGGCCGCGGTGGCGCGGTTGCGGTCATCGCGGTCGCCGAGAGCGGTGCGATGTTCAACCCAGGTCCGTGTGTGTACATGGACAAGTTGGCCGTCGGTCCCGTTGCCAAGGGACGGGTCTCCCTTGAGCTGTCGATCACCGAGAACCTGCTCGCCGTCGCGAAGGCCAAGGGGACCTCAGTGGACAAGATCACCGCGATCGTCCTTGATCGTCCCCGTCATGAGGGAATCATCGATGAGATCCGTGGGGCCGGAGCACGGGTACATCTGATCGGTGATGGCGATGTGGCCGGTGCCATCGCCACCGCTTGGCCCGAATCGGAGCCCGACATCCTCTTCGGCATTGGTGGCACGCCAGAGGGCGTTATCGCTGCGGCAGCACTCGCTGGACTCGGTGGCGAGATCCAGGGCAGGCTCTACGCCCGTGACGAGAGCGAGCGAGATCAAGCGCTGGCGTTGGGCTATGACCTCAACAGGATCTTGAGCACCTCAGATCTCTGCGGGGGCGAACACAGCTTCTTTGCAGCAACCGGCATCACCGAGGGTGAGCTGCTGCGGGGTGTCCGTCATCTGACGACCGGCATCCGCACCCAGTCGATGGTGACCCGGTCAGCGACCGGCACCGTGCGGTTCGTCGACACCTACCACAAGTTCGGTTTGCACTACTAACGCTTTCGCGAAAGCACCCGCGTCGCTCGGACGATCTCACGATGATGCGACCAGAGCATCGAGAGCACAAATCCGTGTCGCTCAAAGAACTCGGTCTCACCGACGGTCAGATCGATGAAGATCTCGCTCACGCCGATCTCGGTCGCCATCCGCTCAAGGTAGGCAAGAAGCTGCCGGGCGATGCCGCGTCGTCGGTGTGATTCGGCAACGACAAGCTGGCTCAACTCGAGGTGACCGCCCTGTCTGCGTCCAATGCACAGACCGACGAGAGCGTCACCAACGGTGGCTCGAAGAACGAAATCTGCCCGATGATACTGCTCGAGTGGGAGGACGACAACGTCGTTGAGGAGGAGTTCGTCATCAGTGCTCACCATCGTTGCGCGCGTTATCTGAACCTCTTCGCCACCTCGGCCGACCGTAACGGCACTTCCAAGTACCACCTCATCGATGGGAATCCAGTGCCGAACGGAAGACTGTTCATCCATCCGCAAGAGCGTGAGCCGGTCGAGCGAAAGAGGGAGAACAAACCCGGCAAAGAGCTCCGTTGCCTGGCGAACCCGCTCGTTGTCGAGGTGACTACGGATCGTGACGTGGGGGACAAAAGGCCGGCGCTCAGCAGTAGCAAGTGCGCCAACGTTGCACCGATCCCGAAAGTCAACAAGGTCACCGATACCCTCTCGAATCTGCAGGTAGAGCACGTGATGATCGGGAGGAAAGCTGCTGGGCCCCCCAAGCTCAAGGTCCATCGGGGCCGTGTGAGTCGCGACCCGTGTCACCTCGTTCCATGCGGCTGAAAGATCCTCATGGGCAAGGTTCTGCGGGGGTAAGACGGTGATGTGGGGAGCAATCCGCTCAAGCTCGGATGACCCAAGTGCTCGGCGGAGTCCATTGACCTCAAAGGCCGCCTGGTCACGCAGGAGGTAGGAGACCAACAGCCGTTGCCGGAGCGTCACCTCAGTTCGTTGATGCTGCCCCTGCAGCCTCAAGACGAACCTTGGCTCGCGCGACTGCGGCCTCAGCCGAATCAGGAGCAAGGAGTGCCACCATCGCACCCGACAGGCGCTCGGGAGCTGTCGTCTCGCCCTCGACATCTTGCTGTGTCGGCTTGGTCGCTGGGCCCTCAGTGAGGAACCTCTCCTCTGCTGCCGCAAGTGCTCTCCGGGCGCGATCCACATCGATCTCACTACCCAGTTCGCCTACCGACACCAGGATGGAGACCTTCTCTTGGTCAACATGTACAAATCCGCCATGGAGGGCAACGAGCACCGTCGTCGGTTCGCTATCTGCACCCGAACCATCAGCAACGACCGAAAGCTTGGCAACCGTGATGTCAACCGCTCCGACATAGTCCTCATGGCGGGCGAGGAAGGCAATCTCGCCGCCGTCGGTTCGCATCGAAACCTCATCGACCTGACCGGAGAATAGGACGCGCTCTGGTGTGACGATCTCAACCTGAAATGGGGTTGCCATAACTTCGCTCTCGTCCCTTAACCTTGGAGCGTCTTCGCCTTGGCGCGAACCTCGTCAACCCCACCGACGTTCAAGAACGCCTGCTCAGGGATCTCATCGAGGTCGCCACCGATCAGCGCTTCAAAGCTACGGATGGTCTCTTCGACCGGAACGTAGACGCCGGGAAGCCCAGTAAATACCTCACCGACAAAGAACGGCTGGGAGAGGAAGCGCTGGATCTTCCGGGCACGCGAGACCGTCAGGCGGTCCTCCTCGGAGAGTTCATCGAGTCCCAAGATCGCAATAATGTCTTGAAGCTCTCGGTTTCGCTGCAAGATGAGCTTCACCTGCTGTGCACAGTCATAGTGCCGATCTCCCACGACCTCTGGGGCCAAGATGTTGCTCGTTGAGGCGAGTGGGTCGACCGCTGGGTAGATACCAAGGGCCGCGATCTGGCGCGACAGCTCGGTGGTCGCGTCAAGGTGGGTGAAGGTCGTAAATGGCGCGGGGTCGGTGTAGTCGTCCGCCGGTACATAGACCGCCTGGATCGAGGTAATCGAGTGACCCTTTGTTGAGGTGATTCGCT
>CAIVND010000024.1 GCA_903907185.1 uncultured Acidimicrobiaceae bacterium | reverse complement strand
GCGGCCTCACTCGGGGGGGACTACTCGCGCCTGTACTCGCGCGCAGCACTCGTGGGTGAAAATGCCGAGAGCAAACTCTTTGCCGCCTACCTTGGGGTCGATACCCAGGTCCAGGAGTTTCGCACCTTTCAAGATCATCTCGTTGGTCGGACCCGAAGCGATCTCGTCTTTAAGGGTGCCGTTGCTGATCATGCACGGTCGGTGTATTCGGGCATGATTCATATGCACAAGGACGCACGCCGATCGGTTGCCTCTCAGACGAACAGAAACCTTGTCCTCTCTGAGGGTGCCCATGCTGATTCGGTGCCGAATCTCAACATTGAAGAAAATGACGTGCAGTGTAGCCACGCCTCCGCGGTCGGCCCGATCGATCCTGACCAGCGCTTTTATCTCGAGTCGCGAGGTATCCCGCCGGAGGTCGCTGAGCGGCTGATCTTGCTTGGCTTCTTCGATGACCTGCTTGCGAGGGTGAAAAACGTCGGCTGTGCAGACTACGTGCGGCGTGTCGTCGCCGAACGTCTCCTGCTCTCGTTAGACGGAATGGTATCTGCAAGTGGCTGATGAGAACCAAGTTGATCTGTGCGGCGTCGATGAACTCACGGTCGGGGATCGACGGCGCTTCGAGCTGAGCTGTGGACCTGTATGTCTGGTCCGAGTGACCGATGGATTCCGAGCGATCAGCGATGTCTGCAGCCACGAGGATTTCGCGCTTTCGGAGGGTGAGGTCGAGCTTGACGAGTGTCTGATTGAGTGCTGGAAACACGGAAGCATGTTCTCTCTTGATACGGGAGAGCCCATGTCCTTCCCGGCGACCCAACCGGTTCCAGTCTTTGAGGTCACAGTGCAAGATGGTCGAGTTTTGGTGAGGATCCCATGAGTATGCTGCGCATATCTAATCTTCACGCATCGATCGCCGGGAAAGAGGTACTCCAAGGGATCAATCTGGAACTGAAGTCTGGGGAGATTCACGCAATCATGGGACCAAACGGCGCAGGGAAATCTTCTCTCTCCAACGTCTTGATGGGAAACCGTTCCTATCAAGTGCTCAGTGGCGAGGTAACGCTCGACGGTATCGATCTTCTCACTCTCCCCACCTATCAACGTGCAGCCGCTGGGCTCTTTCTCGCAGCGCAAGATCCCATGGAGATCCCAGGTGTGCCGCTGCGTTCGCTTCTGCGAGAGGCGCTCATCGCCCAGGGGAGAGGCGTTGAGGCAGAGGAGACATCGCTCAACGCCCGTCTTGAACTTGAGGCAGATTCGATCGGTGTGCCGACCATGATGCTTGATCGTGCAGTCAATGTTGATGCCTCGGGCGGAGAGAAAAAACGTCTTGAGACGCTTCAACTTTCCATTTTGCAGCCGAGGATCGCGTTACTTGATGAACTCGATTCAGGACTTGACGTTGATGCACTCCGCGACGTTGCGCGTCGTGTCGAGCGGCAGGCCCACGCTCCAGAGGTTGGCACTGAGGCCATCGGCGTTGTCGCGATCACTCACTACCGAAGGCTCCTCGATGAGCTCCACCCAGATGCTGTGCATATCCTGGTCAATGGAAAGATCGTTAAATCTGGTGGCCTAGAGATCGCAGATGAACTCGAACGAGATGGTTATGGCGCGTACGTTGAAGAAGACGCTGGCGAGTTTATTTTTCCCTAGGTAGTAGCCCCAAGGTAGTAGATGTGTATTGAGCTTTTTTGCTGGGAGCTTTACGCCGTTCATGTAGACACTATTTGTGTGAGAGACCTGCGCTCTTTGGTTAACTGGCGAATTTCGATCTGAACGGTTTGTTATCCATTGTATTTGCGTTTGACTCCCTTTCTTTTTGGCGATCGATATCGAGCGTGCGAAGTGCAATGTCAAGTTGCATCTGGTCGTACCATTAGCGACAAGATCCTGGCCGAAGCTGACCTGAGTCACACCGTGCCCGTTGCCGACGTCTGGGACGATGGCGGGCTCTTCCCTAGCACCAGCAACCCGAATGCCACTCAGGCGCTCAAGACAGCCATTAACTCCTGAGCGGTCGAGCCGGGATGAGTTAGTTCAGTGCGGTGGAATTTTGCTCACGTCATCCATAGCGAACTGCGGTCGCTTGAACAACCAGGGTAAAGCAGAAGAGCGAGAAGCCAATACTCGCGAGTAGGACGCCGATCACCCCTAGATGGTCGATCGTTGAGGTAGGCGCAGGGAGTGTGAAGTCGCGATTGGCATAGGTAATGAAAAGCGCTAAGCCCAGACCAAAGCCCACCGCAAAGATTGAAAGGCTTGCAATGGTTGCACCGGCACTGCCGGGAGGATTAGGGTGGTGAAGGTGGGGCCGGGACCAATAGGGTAAAGCACCATTGTGTCGCCATTGTCGCCGTTGTAACCATTG
>CAIVND010000023.1 GCA_903907185.1 uncultured Acidimicrobiaceae bacterium | reverse complement strand
CGCCTCGTGCACGCATCTCCTCGACATTCGCCATGACCTTTTCCCATAGGCCAGTTCGAGTGGCGATCACGATGACAACCGCTCCCTGTTCAATGAGCGAGATCGGCCCGTGCTTCATCTCGCCTGCCGGATACGCCTCTGCTCGAACGTAGGCGAGCTCTTTGAGCTTGAGGGCACCCTCGAGCGCTATCGGAAGACCAACGCGTCGACCGAGATAGTAAAAATCATTCACGGAGGAGAATTTGCGACCGATCGAAAGGTACTCATCCGACTTAGTCAACGCGGCAGAGACGAGGTCAGGAGTCGCAAGAAGACAGACTGCGGCCTCCCGCAGGACGTCGGAATCAACATCGCCTCGGGCCCAACCAAGATGAAGAGAAAATGCCTCAAGGAGAGCTATCTGGGCAAGGTGGCACTTCGTCGAGGCAACACCGATCTCCGGTCCCGCGTGGGTATAGAGCGCTCCGTCGGCCTCACGGGTCATAACGGAATCGACAACATTGGTAACAGCGATCGTTTTCGCACCGCGTCGCTTCGCCTCACGCATTGCATGCAGGGTGTCAACCGTCTCACCCGACTGACTTACCGCGACGACGAGCGTGCCAGCGTCGAGTACCGCGTCGCGATAACGGAACTCGCTCGCGACCTCTGCCGAGGCCGGAACTCGCGCGAACTGTTCGGTGGAAAGACTTGCGCTGAGCGCTGCATGGTAACTCGAACCACAGGCAAGGTAGATAACCCGAGAGAAGGAGGAAAGCTCCTCAGAGCTGAGATTGAGCTCCTCGAAGTCTGTCGAGTAGTCATCACGAAATCGGCCGATCAAGGTATCTGCAAGTGCCCGTGGCTGCTCAAAGATCTCCTTCGTCATGAAGTCGTCATAGCCGCCCTTCTCCGCAGCCGCCACATCCCATGTGACCTCGATCGGAACGGATGGGAGCGACTCACCTTTGAAGTTGCAGACGCTCAACCTTCCAGGACGGATCTCTGCGATCTCGTCATCACCAAGTGCATAGAGATCGCGAGTAACGGGCAGGAGCGCGGAGATGTCAGAGGCAATGTAGCCAGCGGACTCGGTGAGACCGATGATCAGTGGCGAGGTGCGGCGTGCGGCAAGAATGAGTTCGGGGTCAGCAGCAAAAATGGCACTAATTGCGAAGTCACCGCGCAGCTCGGCCACCGCTGCCCGAAGAGCGACGATAGGGCTAGCGCCCTTCGCCAACTCATCCTCGAGAAGGTGCGCGATGACCTCTGAATCGGTCTGCGAGGTCATCGTATGTCCGGTTCCAACGAGTCGAGCACTCAGTTCGCGGTGATTTTCAATAATCCCATTGTGCACAATGGCCACCGATCCCGAACAGTCCATATGAGGGTGAGCATTGTCATGGGTGGGTGCACCATGGGTGGCCCAACGGGTATGGCCGATCCCCGCACCGATGTTTGTCGGCCAAGTAAGTGACGGCGAGCTCAGTTCGGCTATAGCGCGACCGCGCACTGCACTTCGGTGACGCACAAGCGTTCGATGATCGAGGTCGGCCACTGCTATCCCCGCAGAGTCATATCCTCGATATTCCAACGTAGCAAGGGCCGATCTCAGCAGGGCGAGCGCGTCTTTCGAGCCCGTTACACCGACGATGCCGCACATAGTCTCAACAGGCTAACGCTCAAGATCACACTGGCTCCGTCACCTGACGATGCTCTGAATTTGGGCCTAGGTGATCGCCATCGCGCGCTCGACCAATCGCACGAGCTCTTCAACGACTGAACGGACCTTTGCCTCGTCTTCAGCCTCGACCATGATCCGAATCTTGGGTTCAGTTCCGCTTGCCCGAATGAATACGCGTCCCCACTCACCCAAAGACTCTTCGATCTCCTTCGCCACAATAAAGATCTGCGGATGGTTATCTAACAATCTCAGATCGTCGACAACAACATTGCGTATCACCTGGGGTATCGCAGTCATTGCGCCTTTTGCAAGCTCGGAGAGAGTCTGCTTCGAGTGGGCACAGAGTTCAATGAGCTTCAACCCACTTAACAATCCGTCTCCAATGAGGGTTTGGCGACGGAAAACAACGTGGCCAGACTGCTCCCCACCAAGCACAATCGAATGTTCCTCCATAGCGTCGGTCACGTTTCGATCTCCGACCGCAGTCTCCACGACTTCAATACCCCGCTCGGTAAGTGCGCGACGGAGACCGAGGTTGCTCATCACCGTCACAGCAACCGTTCGTTTTTCAAGCAGATTTCGCAGATCAAGGTCAAATGCAAAGAGCGCAAGGAGCACATCACCATTGACGAGGACACCCTCTCCGTCGCACGCGATGAGTCGATCAGCGTCACCATCGAAACTGATTCCCAGGTCCGCATGCTCACGGACCACGGTCTGAGCAAGCAGATGGGGAGAGGTCGCACCGCAGTGATCGTTGATATTGGTGCCATCGGGAGTATTTGCAATAAAACTCAGTTTGAGATTGAACCGTGAAAAGAGCTGAGGAGCAAGTGCGCTTGCTGCACCATTCGCGCAATCGACAACGACGTGAAGTCTTCTCGTTCCGTCGAGGTTTACGCTGTTTTCAAGGTCATCGATATAGTCCGAGACTTGGCCGGAATCAGAGATGATGGTGCCAACACCGCGACCGGTCGGCACGGGCAGGAGCGAAACCTCCTCGCCCTTGAGCAACGCATTGAGATCTTGTTCGATCACACGCTCTTCGTCAGAGGAGAGTTTCGAACCACCAGGCCCAAAAAGCTTGATGCCGTTGTCGCCGAACGGATTGTGCGAGGCGGAGATCATCGCTACGGGCAGACGGTGCTTCGCACCTAACCATGCGAGGCCAGGAGTTGGGATAACGCCGACATCGATGACATCGAAGCCCTCGGCCGTGACACCCGCGCAGAATGCCGCGAGGAGCATAGGGCCCGACTGACGGGTGTCTCTTCCGACAAGAAAGGCAGTCTCACCGAGGTGACGCGCTGCAGCCCGGCCGAGAGCGAGAGCGATCTCCGGTCGAAGCTGAGAGTTGGCAACCCCGCGTATTCCATCAGTGCCGAACGTGGTCGACATAGCGAATTTATCGCTTTGAGTACTGAGGTGCCTTGCGAGCCTTTTTGAGCCCGTACTTCTTGCTTTCCTTCTCGCGTGCATCCCTGGTCACACGACCGGCGCGCTTCAAGCTTGGACGAAGATCAGGGTCAAGTGCAATCAATCCACGGGCAATCCCAAGTCGAAGAGCACCCGCCTGGCCAGCGATGCCGCCACCATCGATGGTGACGTCAATATCGAAGGTCTCGACCTGCGAAGCCACCCGAAGCGCTTCGGTCGCATGCATGCGAAGTGTTGCCGACGGAAAGTACTCGTCGAGGGTGCGCTTATTAACGGTGATCGTGCCGCTGCCCGTGCGCAAACGGACACGCGCAACGGCGGACTTTCGACGACCAGTTGATTGCATGAGCGGCTTTGTTGCCATATCTCTATCCTCGACCTTACGACGCTCGACGCGTGCTTGGGAATTCAAGCGGCGTTGGCATCTGAGCTGCATGTGGGTGATTAGGGCCAGCGTAAATCTTGAGCTTTGCAAGCTGCTGTGTTCCGAGGGTTCCCTTTGGAAGCATCCCACGGATCGCGCGTCGTACAAGCTCCTCTGGCTTGGTCGCCAAGAGCTGTGCATAGCTTGTCTGGCGTATCGATCCTGGATAGCCAGAGTGGTGATAGGCAAACTTATTGTCTGCCTTGTTCGACGACATCACAACCTTCTCGGCATTGATCACAATCACAAAGTCACCGGTGTCCATATGGGGAGCAAAGATCGGCTTGTGCTTGCCTCGAAGCACCCGGGCGACCTCAGTGGATAGACGCCCGAGCACTAAGCCCTCAGCGTCAACCACATGCCACGCATGGGTAATCTCACTCGGTTTTGGGGAATACGTACGCACGAAACGGTCCTTTGCTCGCAGGATTCTGCGACTTGTCACTACCACCGTGCGACCGAAGGGCGCACATAAGCCGGCTCCCTAGAGTAGGCGAGAAATGCGGTGAGCACAAACAGGGCGGCTAGTGCCAAGGTCCACCGAGATCATCGGGGTAGCCCACAGCGATAAGACAGAGTCCACCAGGAGGAGCGAGCGTGGGCGCACCGGTACGGTCTCCACTGCGAAGACGCAGAACGAGGTCGCTCGGCCTCATCTTGCCCTCCCCAATCGCCACCATCGATCCGACGATCGAACGGACCATCTGGTGGCAAAACGAGGTTGCCTCAATCTCAAAGCGCCAGATTGTGTCGCTGAGTACTGTCCATCGTGCCTCGGTCACTCGGCGCGTCAAAGGACCCTCATGACCAGGAGGTCGTCGGCAGAATCCAGAAAAATCGTGTGACCCAATGAGCGGATCACAGCCAAGGCGCATGGCAGCCAGATCGAGACCAGGCCCCACCCACCAGGTCGAGCCTGTCTGAAGAGGATCCAAGCGATCAGCCACCTGGAGGTCGTAGCGGTACCGTCTCGACATCGCGGAGTAGCGCGCATCGAATCGGGGTTCGACAATAACTGCCCGCCAGACCACAATATTTGGCGCTAGCTGACGGCTCAGGTTTCTCGCCAGCCTCGGAATCTCCTCCCCAATCGAGAGATCGGCTGCACCATAGCGGCGCCGGAGGAGGTCGACCTCGAGATCCACGTGAACAACCTGTGCGAGCGCATGCACGCCGGCATCGGTCCGACCTGCACAGGTATAGGTGTGACTCTGCCCGGTTATCTTCCCCAGGGCAGCGATCAGCGCCCCCGCGACCGTTGCACCATCTGGCTGAATTGCAAATCCACGAAAAGCGCTGCCATTATAGGAGACTCCGAGGGCAACGCGACGAAGCGACCCACTTGGGGCCGCTCCGACTTGTTGATCAGTAGAGGCCGTCATTACTAGAAGGCCACAACGTCTCGGCGATATGCGCTCGAGCGCTTAGACAAACTCGATGCGAGCCATGGGCGCGTTGTCACCCGGACGTGGGCCGAGCTTCAAGATGCGCAGGTAGCCACCGTTGCGGTCGACATAACGGGGACCGATCTCTGCAAAAAGCTTATGAGCCATATCCTTATCACGGATGAAAGCAACCACTTGACGCTGATTGTGGACACCGCCAGCTCGAGCCTTGGTGATCATCTTCTCCGCAACAGGACGAAGCGCCTTTGCCTTTGCCTCGGTAGTCACAATCCCCTCAGCGGCGATCAACGAGGCCACAAGGTTCCCGAGCATCGCCTTTTGGTGGGCAGAGGATCCGCCAAGACGACGTCCCTTCTTCGGTGTGCCTGGCATAACTAAAAACCCTCACCAGCGAGCGAGAGACCGCGCTCGTCGAGACGCTCAATGACCTCATCGAGCGATTTTTGACCAAAGTTGGCGATCGCAAGCAGATCGTCGCCGGTGTAGCGGATGAGCTCGCCGACGGTATTGATCTGCGCACGCTTAAGACAGTTGCGAGGACGCTCAGTCAGATCCAGATCCTCGATCGGCTGATCGAGATCGGGTGAACCACTCGTGGTGATCGAAACATCGCCAAGCTCGAGTCCCTGTGAGGTCTCCGACATCTCCGCAACCAACTGAACCAGCACTTGCAGCGTCTTTCCCGATGAGGAGAGCGCCTCGCGAGGCGAGATTGAACCATCGGTCTCGATGTCGAGGACAAGACGGTCAAAGTCTGTTGACTGTTCGACGCGCGTTGGCTCAACCGAAAATGCAACTCGACGAACCGGGGAAAATACTGCATCGATGGGAATGACGCCGATGGCCGAGGAACGCTTGTTCTTCTCTGCCGAAACGTAACCCTTACCCCTCTCAACCGTGAGATCTAAGGCAAGACGGCCGTCTGCATTCACCGTAGCGATGTGAAGGTCAGGGTTGATGATCTCAAGGTCTGAGGTGAGCTTGAGGTCCCTTGCCGTGACATCAGCTGGTCCGGGGACGTCGATACGGATGGTCACTGACTCATCGGAGGTACTCGTGATCACCAGGTCTTTGATGTTCAAGATGATGTCAGCAATATCCTCTTTGACACCTGGGATATAGGTGAATTCGTGGAGCGCCTCGTCGAAGCGAACCTGCGTCACTGCTGCTCCAGGGATGGAGGAAAGTAGCGTCCGACGAAGTGAGTTGCCGAGCGTGTGGCCAAAGCCAGGATCGAGCGGACCGACAGCAAAACGCTGACGAGCACCATCTTCTTCGTCGATTGACTCGACAGTTGGTCGTTGAATAATGAGCATCTAGACGGCTCCTATAAAGGCGTGGTTAGGGGTTCTTACTTCGAGTACAGCTCAACGATGAGCTGCTCCCGTACTTGGGTGTCGATCTGCTCGCGTTCGGGCATTGCACGGACCTTGATCGCGTTGCCGCTGTCTTCCGACTCAAGCCAACCGGGGATCGGACGGTCGATAGTGTCAAGGTTCTGGCGAATTGTGATGATGTCAACGGACTTCGTAGCCAAACTCACTACGTCACCGATGCGAAGACGGTACGAGGGGATCGTGACGCGCTTGCCGTTGACCAGCACGTGCCCATGAGAGACAAGTTGACGTGCTTGAGTACGGCTGGTGCCAAACTTTGCGCGAAATGTCACATTGTCGAGACGAAGCTCCAACATGCGGAGCAGGTTCTCACCGGTGATACCCGCTTGACGGTTCGCCTCTTCGTACATATTCCTGAACTGACGCTCAAGAACTCCATAGATACGACGAGCCTTCTGCTTCTCGCGTAGCTGCGTCTGATACTCCGAGCCTTGACGCATACGATCGCGGCCATGGTCTCCCGGAGGAAACGGCCGGCGCTCAATTGCGCACTTGGGACTCTCACACTTCGCGCCCTTCAAGAAGAGCTTTACCTTTTCGCGACGGCACAGACGGCACGCCGGACCCGTATAGCGAGCCATTATTCTCCTTTCGTCTCGCTAAACACGACGCCGTTTTTTAGGACGGCAGCCGTTGTGCGGGATAGGTGTGACATCTTT
>CAIVND010000022.1 GCA_903907185.1 uncultured Acidimicrobiaceae bacterium | reverse complement strand
CGTTCACGCCGCTTCGAATACCCCCAGCGAAATCGTCCTGGATTCTCTTTCTCGCTGTTTCGCTGAATCGTTCGAATTCTACGCTTGCATTCGCCATACCCACCTTCACCAAGAGTGCGTTGAGCACACTCTCGCTCAGGTTCTCTTGATTCGCAAAAAGTAGATCGTGCATCTCCCAGAACTTCCCTCGACTTCCTGCGAACTCCGCCGCCTCAGCGGCAGACTCTGCCCACGGATGAATCTCGCGCAGGGGAAAATTTCGGAAGACAAAGGACATCTGATTGCCAAAGTGAGCTTGCAATCCTTTGATGGTCGGCTGCACCTCCCCGCAGGACGGGCACTCGTAATCCCCATACTCGACAAGACTGCAGGCTGCGTTCGGATCGCCCTGAAGGTGGTCGTGCTTCGTTACAACGATGGATAATTGGCTCATGGTTCTCCTACTTCGGTAGTCCTTCGAGAGCTTTCAAGATCCCGTCTGCGCCGGGATTTACTGCAACTGGCGAACAATAGCTCCAGGTGATGACGCCGTTCTTATCAAGGACAAAGAGCGCGCGTTCGCAGACGCCCTCCGTCTCCCGGTAGGCTCCATACGCCCTTGCCGTCTCGCCCTTCGGCTCAAAATCAGAAAGCAGAGGGAAGTGAAGATGCTTGTGCTTGGCAAAGGCATCGTGGGACCAAGCACCGTCAACCGAGATGGCCACCAGCTCCGCGCTGTACTTGAGCAATTCGGGCAGGATTTCGTTGAACACGCTAAGTTCGTCGCCACAGACCGGGCTCCAATCTGCGGGATAGAACGCGAGCACAACGGGTTTACCGCGCAATTCGCTCAATGAAAGCTTCTGATCCGGAGTGACGTGAAGACTAAATTCTGGTGCTGTTGTTCCGGCAGTGAGGATGGGCATACTTCTCCGTTTCTTTTGTATCTTTTTGCAAAGCGACTGCTAGCAGTTCACACGGAAGTCAGGAGTTCATTCTGATCTAGACGACTGCGATCATGTGACGTTTTGCGATGGCTTCGATCTCAGGTGCGGTCAGTGCGGAAAGGTCCGCCGTTTCAGTAGCGATGACGTGCTGAGAGATGTCGTGGTGATTCTCTTTCAAATACTCCGCAAGATGATCGACCGCGCTGCTCTTTCCGGTGCCATGTCCGATCAGAACAATCTCGTTCGCCGGCAAGAGGTCCTTGGCTACCTCTTCATAGAATGATTTCTCCTCCGGAACTCGGTCGCCCTTATAGTGCGCTTCCTTCCGATGGATCAAATGGTGGTGAAAACCGAAGGGATCGTAGGGGCGGACTGTTTCCTCCACTTGCGGAACTTTCCCATTGAAGTCCTGGTACACATGCGCGCCGTGATGATCGATCACCACAACCATTCGGCAGGGCTGGGTGGTATCAGCTTGAGATAGAGTAGGCCCGGCATCTCGTAGAAACTTTCTGAGCCGTGCAACTTCCTCGACACCGAGTTCATGTGTATGCGGATGTTTGAAGAAGGCACGCTGTGTTCCGACGACGAAGACGAATTCATCACTGCCGTGGGGTTGGACTTCGCCGAGCTTGCCGATCAGGTCTACAGTGTCGGCCCAACTCAAGTTTCT